>VBJP01000214.1:0-474 GCA_005880165.1 Chloroflexota bacterium
AGAGGCTGGGTGGGACGCATTCACTGAAACACTCCGCAACCAGGTTGGCGATGAGCGCGCGGAAAGCCTGCTCGCCGACCTGACTCAATATTTCGACAGCTGAGCCGGTCCGAGGATCCAGCGGCCCCATCCAGTACGATGCCGGCGTGTTCGAGCTCCGGCGCGACCCGGTCACCGGCTGGTGGTCGGCGATCGTCACCGACCGCTCCTTCGAGCACAGCTCCTTCGCCGTGGAGGCTCTTCCCGTCGAGGGATCGCACTGTCGCCACTGCGACGAGGCCCCTCCCGAGGATGACGACCGAATCCGGCGCGTGACCCTGCGCACGGAGGCGTTCCATCGTATCGATCCCGCCAAGGACCAGGCCGCTCAGATGGCGATGAGCGAGGTGGAGACCAGCTCGGGCAGCTGGGAGATCCTGGTCGGGCCGCGCGAGCACCACGAGCGCCTGGCCAATGCGCGACCGCAGCTGGCCG
>VBJP01000214.1:607-4487 GCA_005880165.1 Chloroflexota bacterium
GAGATCGGGGGTGGGGCGCGCCACATGATCAGCCGCCGGTCCTGCGTGTGGTGCGGTCTGGCCAGGGCGGAGGAGGAGGCAGGCGAGCGGCTCGTCTTTGCCGATGAGGCGTTCGTCGTCTTCGCACCCGCGGCCGCTCGATCAGCGTTCGAGCTGATGATCGTCCCGCGCGAGCATGCCGCTGACTTCACCGCGCTCGACGACGAGGCAATCGCGGCGTGCCGGACGACGCTGCAGCGCGCGCTGCGGACGCTGACCGCGCTGGGAGACCCTCCCTACAACCTCTTCCTGCACACCGCCCCCGCCGGAGAGCGCATCGACCAGACCTTCCATTGGCACTGGGAGCTGCATCCGCGGCTACGGGTCATCGCGGGGCTCGAACGCGCGACCGCCCTGGCGGTCAACCCTGCCGCGCCCGAGTACGCCGCCGAGGTGCTCCGCAGCCAGCTCCATCGGTCTCCCGCTTGAAACCACGCCGTGCGAGCCTGTAACAGGTGAGCCGCCTCGCCCGTACCAGGTCCGAGTGGCAGCAGCCCCCGGTTCGGAGGACGACGTGCAGTCGATGGCCTGGCCGCGGCACATGGCGGCGGAGCCCCTGGTGAGTGCGCCAGCCGGGGATGCCGCACGCGAAGCGAGCTTCGAGCGCCTCTTCGCCCAGTTCTCCGAGCCGATCTACAACTACGTGCGGCGCATGGTGAGCGACGCCGATCGCGCGGCCGACATCACGCAGGACACCTTTATCAAGGCCTACCGCAAGCTCGACACCCTGGCCGATGATTCCTCGACTCGATCTTGGATCTACCGCATCGCGACCAATACCGCGATCGACGAGATGCGACGCCGACGCTTCGTGACCCCGATGGGCGACGACGAGAGCCACCACCAGCGCCCCGACCCCCGCCCAGGACCCGAGGCCCAGGTGCTGGGCGCCTCGATCGACGAGCGCATCCAGCGCGCGCTCGGCAGGCTCCGTCCGAACCATCGCCAGTGCCTGATCCTCTCTGACGTCGAGGACATGAGCGCCGCCCAGATCGGTGACGTGATGGGCATGAGCTACGGCGCGGTGCGGACGCTTCTGTGTCGGGCCCGCGGCGAGATGCGACGCGAGCTGCAGCGCGAAGGGATCGGCACGTGAGGCCCTTCGACAGCCATCCCGACGAGCTCATCTCCGCATCGCTGACCGGAGACCTGACCGAAGTCGAGCGCCGGGAGCTCGAGGCCCATCTCTCGAGCTGCCAGGTCTGCCGCGAGACACTGGAGGCCTTCTCCCAGCAGCGTCAGCTGCTCGGCGGTCTGCCGATCACAGCGGCTCCCAGGGACCTGGGTCCTCGCGTACGCACGGCCATCGCCTCGGGGCGCTTTGGCGCTCCCTGGTGGCGCCGCCCGGGCGGGCTCCTGGCCGGCGTCGCCTCGCTCGCAACGGTTGCCGCAGCGGCACTGCTGGCCGTCTTTTTCCTCAACGGCGGCTTCAAGGGGCCACAGATCGGCGCTTCGATCCCGCCGTCGGGCACTGCCGTCGCCTCCACCTCACCCACGCCCCCATCCTCAGGCAGCCCGGCGCCTTCGACTACGCCCGCACCACTTCCGCTCGGCATGAAGCCGGGGGACCTGGTCTACGTGAGCCTCACAGGGCCAAAGGAGAACCGAAAGCTCGAAGTCATCCGCGACGCGAGCGGAGATTCGGTCAGCGTCATCAACCCGGCGCGGTTCGGCTGGGGCCAGCCCCAGCGGGCGTCCCTCTCCCCGGACGGCCGCGTGCTCACGTTCGCAACGCTTCTGGACGGCAAGGGCACGTGGGTCTTCTTCGCCACCGAGCTCTCGACCGGCAAGACCGTCCAGCTCGGAGAGAGCTTCCCGCAGGCCTTTGGGCATCGGCTGCTCTGGTCGCCAGACGGCCGCTACCTGGCGTTCACCGTCGAGGCGGTGCCGCAAGGCGGAACGAGCGACGTGTGGATCTTCGATCGCTCCACCGGTGATACCAAGCAGGTCACCAAGGCTGGCAACGCCTACGCCGCGAGCTGGGCTCCCGTCGTGGATGGAGCCGAGACGCTGTGGATCAGCCTCGGCGCGGGCGACC
Organism: Chloroflexota bacterium; assembly: GCA_005880165.1. Classification (GTDB taxonomy): domain Bacteria; phylum Chloroflexota; class Limnocylindria; order QHBO01; family QHBO01; genus CF-82. The sequence goes on from VBJP01000214.1 coordinate 2,685, forward strand.
CGACCAGCGTCGCTACCCAATTCCCGGCGAACGGCGGGCTCGCATTCGATGACCTGCTCGCGAAGCCCACCAACAAGGCAGATGGCATCTTCATGCCACTCCTCTCGCCCGATGGTCAGAAGGCCATCTTCTGGCGCGGGACCATGGCGCTCGCCAGCGACAGGCAAACCGGGTGGATCTTCAGCACCGGCGGGATGCCCCAGCTCACCAGCAGCGGGTCCGGTGGCATCCCGAGCTGGGCATCGGGCGCCCCGCTCTTCGGCGACCTGCAGCCAGATCAGGGTGGCCAGGCATTCGCCTCGGGTGACGTCACCTGGGCGGACGACTCGGACACCTACAGCTTCTGGGGCGGCCTGTGGAACGGGACACCGGAGGGCGCGAACTACCCTGACCAGAATGCCGTCTACGCGGGGCATGCCAGCCAGGACCGGCTGACCAAGGCATCCGCGCTGGGTCTCGGGGGAATGACCACCCAGGAGGGCGACCAGCTTGGAGTCCTCGACGTCGGGCTCAGCCCGGATGGGAAGCAGGCCGGGGTCACGCTCGTCTATCCCACGCCGGAGTTCGGAGCTGCCGCCTTCCTGCGGACCACGCCCACGACCGCCGGAGGGAAGCCGACGGAGGTGGGAAGCGCCGGCATCACGCCACCTCCATGGCTCGGGCCTGGTGTCTACGTCCCCGACACTGCCGCCCCGTGACGGATTGAGGGACCGTCCCGGTATACTCGGCGTCGACCTTTAACGCGGTCCGGCGAGGCCGCCAAGGAGCGCCATGAGCCGATTCTCAACGCGGTGTTGCCATGCCATCGGTCCGGATAGACCGATGGCGTCGTCGTCTCCATGAGCGCACGCCAGATCCTGGGCGCGGACGGGCTGCGCCGTGCATTGGTGCGCATCGCGCACGAGATCGTGGAGCGCAACGGCGGGACCGATGACCTGGTGATGGTCGGCGTCCACAGCCGCGGCGTGCCGCTGGCGCAGCGCCTGGCGGCTCTGATCCACGAGCACGAGGGCGTCGAGGTGCCGGTGGGCAGCCTGGACATCACCTACTACCGCGACGACCTCACCAAGATCGCCCACGCGCCCATCGTCAAGCGCACGGAGGCCATGCCGGAGCTGACCGACAAGACGGTGGTGCTCGTCGACGACGTGCTCTTCACGGGCCGCACCGTCCGCGCGGCGCTGGATGCCATCACCGACCATGGCCGGCCGACTGCGGTGCGTCTGGCGGTGATCGTGGATCGGGGCCACCGCGAGCTCCCCATCCGCCCCGACCACGTAGGCAAGAACCTGCCTACCAGCCTTGACGAGAACGTGCAGGTGCGCCTGTCCGAGACCGATGGCGTGGATGAGGTCCTGATTGCGCGGAGTCCGGCGCGATGACCGCGGTAGCCACTGGCCCTGGAACCTGGATGCGGCGACATCTGCTCGATGTCGACGAGCTCTCGCGGGCGGAGCTGGAGGCCATCCTTGACGACTCGGCTGCGCTGCGGAAGCAGCGCGCCAACGCCGAGCTGGGAGAAGCCGGGCGCCGGCTCCTCGGGCACACGGTGGGCCTTGCCTTCTACGAACCCTCGACGCGCACGCGAGTCAGCTTCGAGCTGGCGGCGCGCGAGCTGGGCGCGACGGTGGTCGACCTGTCGGTTGCGGGGAGCAGCGTGGTCAAGGGAGAGTCGCTGATCGACAGCATGCTGACCCTCGAGCGCGCGGGGGTGGAGACGGTCGTCCTCCGCCATTCCGCGGCAGGGGCACCCTATCTGGTGGCTCGGGCCACCGGATTGCGGGTGCTCAACGCTGGCGACGG
>VBJP01000211.1 GCA_005880165.1 Chloroflexota bacterium
AGCGGTGAATCCACACCCACCGATCGTCACACCCGTGCCGCCCGATACCGAGCCGGCGGCAGGGCTCACCGAGGTCACTGCCGGCGCGCCACCCACGCCAAGGCTGCACGTGGCAAACGGACCCACCTTGAAGGACCACGTGTACGGGAGTGAATTCACCGTCAGCGCCACGGTGTACGTGACACCGTTCTGGAGAGGCTGCTGTGGGAACACGATCACGCCGCCTCGCCAGTTGAGGTAGCTGGTGAACGTCGCGTTGGTCGAGTCGATGATGCAGTGCGTGAGGGCGGTTCCATTTCCGGTCAGTGAGTGGACTGGGCCGGCGGTGGTGGAGACGTTGGCGCCGACTTCGATGAAGAGAGGCAATCCGGTGTATCCGGGACACGCCTGTTGAGGGTTGGGAAATTCGTTGCCGCTGTACGAGGTCAGCGGCTCAGTCGATAGATTTCCCGGAAAGAAGACAGGGTACGTGCCGCCGGCGCTCATGCCTTGGCCGGTATTGACGGCGGCGCTCATCTGCCACGAATAAGCTGCATTTCGATACGACCCGAAACCGGTTGTGGCGAGTCGCGGGTCCATCATCGACATGGCGTGGAACGGCGCACCCATCCACCAATCGATGGCCTGGACGTCGGTGGTGGCGGTGCTCGAGCTGACGTAAATGTTGCTGTTCTGTCCGGCGATGTCACCCGCAAGCGTGTATTGGGGATAAGCGGTGCTCTCGCCGTGTGTGACCTGGCCGGTCTGCACCATGTACAGCGCGTGGGCGGCGTCGCCGGCGCTGAAGTTCGTGTCCTCGGAGACGGCGGGCACACCGGTGTTGGCTCGCCAGGTATTGAAGCGGTCGAGCCACGGGCCGGCGGCGACAAGCCTGGTCGAGAGATGGACATGTGACGAAGCCGCGCTCGGAAGGGCGGGCAGCGTGGCGACCACGGCCGCACCCAGAAGCGAAACGGTGAGGCGGCGGCTTGCCGCGGACCTTAGAGCAGCATCGGCGATCGTGGCGAAGACGTGCTTCGAGGTACCTGCCACCCCGGGCACAACGCCATAAGGCCCCCGGATCTTGCGGAGGCGGCGGCGTCAGAGCCGGTGTAGGACCAGCTCCTGGAGCCCGCTTTCCACAGGGAGGAAGATCCAGAAGATCATCGGTGTGAGCCAGAGGGCCGCCGGCACCCAGAACCATGGTTTGGCGCGTGGTGGCAAGTAGGGAGCGGCGAGCACCGCGGCCAGCGCTATCGGGACGGTGACCCTCGCGGAGGAGGTGAAATCGTCAAAGCTCGCGGGGCTCAGGAAGGCCATGTAGAGAAGGGAGTTGATGAACAAGGCCCAGATCTCGAGTCTTCTGATCCTCGCCCACAGCGCCAGGATCGCGGCACCGAGACACAGCAGCGCCGGCACGACGACCGTGCGCAGCTGCTCCATCTCCACCTCGTGCCGGATCAGGTAATGGAGACCAGTGAAGGGCACCGGCGAAAGCACCCCCTGGAGTCCGAATGAGCCGAGCCAGACCCAGACGAAGACCTTCCAGACGACAAGAGGTCCGAAGGAAATGGCCAGGAACGGTACGAACCGGCGCCAGTTGGCTCTGAGTCTTGCGACGATTGCGCCTTCGCCGGCCAGAAGCAGACCGAAGCTCCATACATAAGCGAATACGAGCGTGGTCTCGCGCGTCAGGGCGGCCAGCGCGAAGAAGACCGCGGATAAAACCAGCCGCCATCGCGGCCCGAAGTCGTACAGGTAAAGCGCGACGATGACCAGCGAGTAGGCCACGATCTCGCTCGTGTCGCGCTGCAGCGCGACGAAGAGCCCGGGGTAGAAGCCGTAGACGGCGGCCAGCCACGCCGACGCGCCTCGCCTTCGCAGCCACGCACCGAGAACCCCGATCCCCAGGGCGATCATCACCAGGTTGATCGCGATGAGCGCGTTGGCGACCAGGTCCGGATTGCCACCGCCGAGCGCGCCGGCCAGCAACGGGTAAAGGATTCGCGTGTAGCGGTATGCCGGGTAGTCGATGTAAGGGGCGGCCTGCGCGGGGTCGAGCGCGATGAAGTAGTTGAACTCGCCGTCGTACCCGATCTCGCCGTCGAATCGATAACCGGGGTAGCTGCTGATCGTCTGGCTGGCATGACTTCGCTCGACAAAGGAGCGACCGACGTGGATGAAGTCCTGGGCCGAGAAATGCATCAGGGTCAGCAAGGTCCACGCGATGTAGACGAAGCTGACCGTCAATCCGACCAGCAGCCAGGATCGGCCCCCGTCGACGGCAGATCGAACCGATCCGATCAGGTCGCTTGCGCGATGCCCGGCCGTCGCCTCCCCCGACCGAATCAACCTCGGCAGCCTAGCACTCGAACGTGAGCACTTACGTCTGCCGCGCCGTCAACCTGTTTCGGTTCTCGTCGAGCCCGGCCCTCTCGGACTTACGGGTCAACGTCGCCACGCCCGTGATCAGGACTGCCAGATACGCGAAGAACAGTGGGAGCCGGAACAACGTCTGGGCCGGCTGCGGTGAGAGCACGTCGCGTGTCGCTTGATCCTGGAGAGGAATGACCGCGTACTCGAACACGTAGGTCGCGAGCGCGACGCCCGCAAATGCCCACAAGCTCAGGCGCAGCGGACCCGCGCTGATCGCAAAGAGGACGACGAGGAGCGG
>VBJP01000212.1 GCA_005880165.1 Chloroflexota bacterium
GCCGCGGAAGTACTCGCGCATCTCCGTCTGGGTCAGCTCGGTGAGGTAGTCGCGCAGCTCGTCGCGCGTCTCCCGCCAGGTGAAGTACGTGTACGACTGGCTGAAGCCGACCTTGGCCAGCGCCCGCATCCTGGCCGGTCGGGTAAATGCCTCGGACAGGAAGATGACGTCGGGGTGCTCGCGCTGGACCTCACCAATCAGCCAGCGCCAGAAGGGAATCGGCTTGGTGTGCGGGTTGTCGACCCGGAAGATGCGGATGCCCCGCTCGACCCAGGTCTGCACGACGTGGAGCCACTCGCGCCAGAGGGCCTCGCGGGCCGCCGCATCGGGCCCGTAGAAGTCGATGGGGTAGATGTCCTGGTATTTCTTGGGCGGGTTCTCCGCGTACTTGATCGTGCCGTCCGGCGCGTGGCGGAACCATTCCGGATGGGCCGTCACCCACGGGTGGTCAGGGGCGGCCTGCATGGCCAGATCCAGGGCGAGCTCCATGCCCTGCGCCTCGACCGCCCGCCGGAAGTGCTCCAGCTCGGGCAGGCCGCCGAGCTCGGGAGCGACCTCGGTGTGGCCGCCATCCGCCGAGCCGATGGCCCACGGCGAGCCTGGGTCGCCGCGCCTGGCGCGCAACGTGTTGTTGCGGCCCTTGCGATTGATCCGACCGATGGGGTGAATGGGGGGCAGGTAGACCACGTCGAAGCCCATGGCCGCGATGTCGGGGAGGCGCCACTCGGCGCCCTTGAGGGTCGTGGCCTTGCCCAAGCGGCGACCCTGTGAGCGCGGAAAGAGCTCGTACCAGGCACCCAGGCGCGCGCGCTCGCGGTCGACCATGAGCGGCACCTCGTGGTCCAGGCGGCTGGACCAGCTGCGATTCGGGTGGCGCCGCACCGCCGCGAGCAGCTCGATACCGGTCAGTGCGGCGGCGGCGGTCCGCTCGCTGCGCGCCCGGCGGCTGCGCAGCAGGGCCTCGCGCATGCGGTGCAGATCAGGCCGCGCCTCGGCTGCCTCGGCCCGCGCCATGGCGCCGCTGAGCAGCAGCCGCCCCTCGGCCAGCTCGGTCGCCACCGGCACCCTGGCGTCGACTTTCTTGATGAGCCCCTCGCGCCAGGAGCCCCACGCGTCGCGCCAGGCCTCGATGGTGTACCGATGGCGCCCGACCCGCCCCAGGGTGATGCGCGCCGACCATCGGTCGTTCTCGATGAGCCGCATCGGCACCTCGCGCCAGGCGGTCTCGTCCTCGCTTCTCAGCAGGAGGACCGCATCGAGCAGGTCGTGCCCGTCGGCAACGATGTCGGCGGTCACCAGCAGGTGGTCACCCACCACCCGCTTCGCCGGGTGCCGCCCACCGTCGATCTCGGGTGAGATGCGCTCGATGACGATCGTCCGGCGGGTCCCGATCTCGTCGGGACCAGGCTCGCGGCCCTCTGGGCGACCGGGTTCGGCATGCCCTTCGGCGATCAACGTGGTCTTCTCGGCGGGCGTGCGAGCATCGCGGATGGCGTGGCCGTCGCGATCTCGCGGTCGCCTGGCCGCCTCAGCGGCGACCCGTCGCAGGCTGGCACGTGTGGTCGTCATCGTCCGGCTCAAACCCTACCCCATCACGACCCCGGCATCCGGCAGCCGCGACCGTCGCCCAGCGCCACGGGGGTCTCCGAAGTAGCCTGTGCGGCAATCGTGAGCCGACCCGCGGCGTCGATGCCGCTCCACCCATGCCGCCGACGGACGCCGCCGGTCGTCGCAGGGACTCTATCGGTGGTGGTCGGCATGGGACTGGCGTTGACCGCATGCGGCCCAACGGCTCCTGTCGGAAGCGACAGCGCGCCGGCCCCTGCCAGCCCTGCGCCGACGGCACGCTCCCTGCCGAGCAGCGCCCCACCCGGAACGCCCAGGCCGTCGCCCGGAAATCCTGACCACCTCAGGCTGGAGCCGTTCACTACCGGCCTCGACAGTCCCATCAACATCGCCAACGCGGGCGACGGCAGCGGGAGGCTCTTCGTCAACCTGCAGGGCGGATTGATTCGCGTCATCGGGCCCGACGGTTCGGTGCGCGCCGAGCCGTTCCTCGACATCCGCAACCGGGTCCTCGCCGGAGGCGAGCGCGGGCTGCTGGGCCTCGCCTTCCATCCGAATTTCCCAGAGCAACCGCGCATCTTCGTGGACTACACGCGCACACCCGATGGCGCAACGGTGATCAGTGAGTTCCCCGCCACCGCCCAAGGGGCGGATCCCGCCAGCGAGCGCGTGCTGCTGCTGATCCCGCAGCCGTTTGCGAACCACAATGGCGGCCAGCTCGCGTTCGGGCCGGATGGCTTCCTGTACATCGGCATGGGAGATGGCGGCTCCGGCGGCGACCCCTTCGGGAACGGGCAGAACACACGGGCGCTGCTGGGCAAGATGCTGCGCATCGACGTGGACAACCAGCCCGCGGCGGGGAAGGCGTACGCCATCCCGCGAGACAACCCGTTCGCTGCGGGTGGCATTCGCCCAGGGGCGGGTGCGCCCGAGGTCTGGTCGTACGGGCTTCGCAACCCGTGGCGCTTCAGCTTCGATACGGCCAACGGCGACGTGTACATCGGGGACGTGGGCCAGAGCGCGTGGGAGGAGATCGACCGGCAAGCCGGCGACTCGCGAGGCGGTGAGAACTACGGCTGGAACGTGATGGAGGGCGACCATTGCTTCCGCCAAGGCTGCAACACCCGCCCATTCGTCAAGCCGATCGCGGAGTACGGCCACGACCGGGGCTGCGCGGTGATCGGCGGCTACGTGTATCGCGGAAGTGAGCAGCCCGTGCTGCGCGGCGTGTACGTCTTCGCTGATGATTGCTCGGGCCTGGTCTTCACCCTCCAGGTCGACGCGGGGACGCGCACCACCAAGCTCGTCCTCGACAGCCACCGCGCGATCAGCTCGTTCGGGGTCGGCGAAAACGGCGAGATCTACGCCGCCGACCTCGGAGGCGCCATCTCGCGGGTGGTCGCCGGCTGACGTCAGACCGCGCCCGCAGCGCGCAAGGAGACCCATCGGTCGCGGCCGATGACGAGGTGGTCGAGCAGCTCGATGTCCAGCAGGCGTCCGGCTTCGGCGAGCTCGGCCGTGATGCGCAGGTCCTCGCCCGATGGACTCGGATCGCCGCTCGGGTGGTTATGCACCACCAGCACCGCGGCCGCGTTGCGCCGGACGGCGTCCCGAAAGACCTCGCCGACGCGCACCGCCGACCCGGCGAGGTTCCCGACGTACACCGTGGCCAGCGCGGTGACCACGTTCTTGGTATTGAGCGTCGCGACGCGCAGCTCCTCGCGTTCCAGATGACTCATGGCGGGCAGCAGGCGCTCGGCCAGGTCGCCGGGAGAACGGACCACCCAGCGGCCGTCGGGCAGCGCCGCTGCACCGCGTCGCGCGATCTCGCAGGCGGCGGCGAGCGGCGCCGCTCGCCCGGGTGCAAGGCCGGCGCGGATCAGCTCGTGCGTGGTCGCCGTCGACGCGCCCTGCATCCCGCCCATGCGCTCGAGAAGCAGCGCGGCCTGAGCGAGCCGCGTCCCGGTTGCGATGGCCAGGAGCTCGACGTCTCCGCAGCCATCGGCGCCGATGCGGCCCAGCTTGGTCAGCCGCACAGCCCGCGGTGAGGGAGCAGTGCGACCGCTGGGACGCGGCTCCAGGAGGGCCATGCCGGGAGTCTGCCGCGCGGCCGGCTACCAGTGCGTTACTGCCGCATTAGCGGGCGGCGGGCTCCCACGGCGATCCGGCCCGAACGGTCCGGGTCAGGCCCGCCCGGTGACGAAGAAAATGGATGCCGATGGTGGTGGCCAGGCTGCGGGTCCAGGCGTAGACGCCCGTCAGCACCAGGCCCAGCAGGAAGACCACCACCACCGCGAGCGGTGTTCCCCCCGGCACGTGAGCCAGGCCGAAGAGGAGCGCTGCGCCGATCAGCGCGCTGCGCGTGCCGTATTCCCGTTCCCAGGCGTTGAACACCAGGCCTCGGAAGAAGAGCTCCTCGGCGATGGGAGCCAGGATGGCGATGGTGACCACCGCAATCGGCACCGGGAGCTGCCGGGCCATGCTCGTCACCTCCTGCTGACCCTCCGGGTTGATGCCCAGCATGCGCAGGATGAAGACCGCCAGCGCCGCGAACACCTGCGCGGCAGACCAGACGAAGACACCCGCCAACAGGCCGATCCCCGCCTGCCGCAGGCTGGCCGAGCCCTGCCACAGGCGCACGCCCTCCAGGGCCCGGGGGATCGCCACGAACACGACCAGCAGCGCGATGAAGGTGAGCGGCGTCAACAGGAGCTGCGCGGTCAGCGCCCCGGGGCTGGTGAGGGTGCTGAAGTCGCCGCCGGTGACCGCAAGCAGGGGCGGCACCAGCAGGAACGGCAGACCCAGTTCGATCATTGCGAAGATCACGAGCACCGATGGGCCGCGGTAGCGATTGCGCGGCAGCATCCGGCGACGGACGATCGAGGCGAACGCGACCCAGGTCAGTCCCGCGACGAGGACCACTGCGCCGACGAATCCGACCCACAGGCCGACTGCGGGACTGTCACCGCCCAGGCGGCGGCTGAGCAGGAATTCCGCGACGGCGTCGCCGGCCACCGCCGCAACGAATCCGATGGGGATCGCGATCCAACCGGGCCAGGTCGGGGGTCCGGGCGCCAGCTGCTCGAAGCGCGGCCGCGTGCGGCCCGGGGACCCAACCTCGGTCAGCGGCGCGGAGACATCCCCCGCCT
>VBJP01000218.1 GCA_005880165.1 Chloroflexota bacterium
CGCCGCCTTCCAGGTGTTCCACATCGCGTTTGCGCGCACCAGGTCCAGCGTCAGGTCGTTCGTGAAGCGCACTCCACCCGTGGCGGGACCGCGGTTGAGATTGTGGTGGACGCGGTAGCCCACGAACACCTCGACGTGCCCGTCGTCGAAGCGCACCGGAAAGTGCACCTCCAGCTCACGCTTTGGTACGCGCAGCACCCGATGCATGCCCTCGTCGAGCCGAAGGCGCTGCGCGGCTGCGTCGAGCTTCTGCTGGGCGACCGTCCACACGCTCCGCTGGGCGGATTGCGCCGAAACCATGGGCCACCTCTCTCGCACGTGACCGATGCGGCGCCCCGAAAGCGCCGGCCCTTGAAGGCTAGCGCCTGCGGCCTGCGGCTGTCAGCCCAGTTTGATCGACGTGGCAAGATGTGCCACTCACCAGCCCACGGCCGCCGGCGACTCGACTGCACTCGACCGGCGCCCGATACATCGAGGTCCACCATCATGGCCCCCCGCGTCGTCACCGTGACCGGGCCGGTCCCCCCAGAGCGGATCGGCTTCACGCTGCCCCACGAGCACACCTCCTGCCGTCCGGAACTGGTCCGTACCCGCCAGGAGCTGATCGATTTCACCTCAGACGCCGAGGTGATGACCGACGAGCTGCACGACTTCCGCCGCCGCGGCGGCAGCTGCCTGGTCGATCTGACCTGCGGCGGACTGGCGCGCGACCCGATCTGGCTGCGCAACCTCGCGACGCGGAGCGGGATCTTCATCGTGATGGGCGCCGGGTGGTACCGAGACAGCTTCTACCCGCCCGAGGCTGGCATCGACCGTCGTACCGTCGACGACCTGGCCGGCGAGATCGTGGCCGAGTTCGAGCACGGCGTGGAGGGGACGGGCGTCCATCCGGGGATCATCGGCGAGGTAGGCGCCGACCACGCCTGGGTGAGCCCGCGCGAGGAGCGCGTCTTTCGCGCCGTGGCGCGCGCCGCGACCCGGACCGGACTCGCCGTCAGCACGCACGCCATGCAGAGCCAGGTCGGGCTCGACCAGCTCCGCATCCTCGAGGAGGAGGGGCTGGACCTGGGTCGGGTGGTGGTCGGGCACGCGGACTCGATCCTCGACATCGACTACGCCCTGGCCGTGCTCGATCGCGGGGCGAGCGTCGAGTTCGACCTGCTCGGCCGGCCAGGTGACTACGCCACGGCTCGCGAGGTCGAGCTCGTGGAGCTCGTCGTGGAGCTGCTCGAGCGGGGCTATGCCAGCCAGATCCTGCTTAGCCACGATATCTCCACCAACGCGCAGCTGAAGGCCTACGGCGGTCCAGGCTTCGGCTACGTGGCCCAGCATTTCCTACCCCACCTGCGGACCGCGGCGGTCGGCGAGGGCGAGATCGCGGCCATGACCATCGAGAACCCGCGACGCATCCTGACCGTCGCCTGAGGGTCGACGTTGCAGGACCGCGACCCCGTCGGAGACCTGAAGCGGATCGCGTTCCTGCTCGAGGCCGCGAGCGAGCCGCGCTACCGGGTCACGGCGTTCCGCCGAGCGGCCCAGACCCTCGCCGCTCTGCCCCCGGGGGAGCTCGAGGACCGCGTTCGACGAGGGTCGCTCCGCGACCTGGCGGGCATCGGCGAGGTGCTCGAGCGCACGGTCGCCGAATCCATCCGAGGTGAGGAGCCCGTCTACCTGCGCCGGCTGGAATCGACGGGGGGTCGCCCGGTGGCGGAGGGGGCGGCGGATCTGCTGGCCGCCTTGCGCGGCGACTGCCACGTCCATTCCGACTGGTCAGACGGCGGTTCCCCCATCCGCGAGATGGCCGAGACGGCGCGCGGCCTGGGGCACGCCTGGATGGCACTTACCGACCACTCGCCGCGGTTGACGGTGGCCAACGGGCTGTCGCCCGACCGCCTGCGCGAGCAGCTTGAGGAGGTCGCCACGCTGAACGTCGAGCTGGCTCCCTTCCGTATCCTGACCGGCATCGAGGTCGACATCCTCTCGGACGGCTCGCTCGACCAGGAGGACGACCTGCTCGGACGGCTCGACATCGTGGTCGCCAGCGTGCACTCCGAGCTTCGCATGGAGCGCAGGTTGATGACCCGCCGGCTGGTCTCGGCGCTGGCCAACCCGCACCTGGACATCCTTGGGCATCTCACCGGGCGCATGACCACCGGGAAGCGCCGCCGTCCGCCGTCCGACTTCGATCCGGATATCGTGTTCGCGGCAGCCGCCCGCTTCGACAAGGCGGTGGAGATCAACAGCCGGCCCGAACGTCTCGATCCGCCGAAACGGTTGCTGCGCCTGGCGGTGGAGGCGCGATGCCGCCTCGCGATCGATTCCGATGCCCATGCGCCTGGACAGCTGGCATGGCTCCCGAACGGCTGCGAGCGCGCGTTCCTGTGCGGCGTCGAGGTCGGGTCAGTTGTCAACACCTGGAATGCCGAGGCCCTCCTGGCGTGGACGCGAAGCCACGCGGAGATGGCAGCCTGACCTCTGGCCGCAGCCGGGCCATCGGGCCCATACTGGCCGGACCGCAGATCGCACGAGTCGGGAGGTCACCATGTCCGTCGCCCGCGTCACCGAGCTCTCCTGCACCTCCAACCAGTCCTTCGAGGACGCCATTCGCCAGGGGATGGAGCGAGCCACGAAGACGCTGCGGGGGGTCCGCGGTGCCTGGGTGAAGGAGGAGCGCGTGAATGTCGGCCGGGATGGCGCCCTGGAGTTCCAGGCCAACATCCTCGTCACCTTCGTCCTCGAGGACTGACCGACCCAGACCGGTGCCGGCGTCTCTGCGTCGCCTTCAGGCCGAGACCGAGCGGATTACTCGGCCAGGCCGATCCTGCCCTCGGCGCGCCGGAACCGAGCGCGGTAGACCGGATTCGAGACCCGGCTGTTGACCGTCGCCGCGTCGAGGGGCTTCGCGGAACGGGGCGGCTGGTAGCGGCCCCGTTCTCGGATCGCGGTGGCCAGCTCGGCGGCCGTGGAGGGTCCGCGCTCGCGGATGACGGCGATGATCTCGTCGTGAAGCCCGACGTGGCCGTTTCGCGAGGCCGCCACTCGCGCGGACCGGGCCGCAGCCGCCTGGCCTAGCGAGGCCTTTGGTGGTCGCCCCCGCCGCCGTGTCGAGGGCTGCCGGGTCGCTCCACTTTCTGCGCTCTCCGTGGCCACCCGGGAGCCCGCCTGGCCGCCACCGCTTGACTCGACGGCCTGGAGGCGTCGGGTGACGTCGTCGATGCGGGCCGAGATCGCGGCGAGAGTCGCCTCCAGCTCGGCAACCCGAGGCCCGGCTGGGCTGGCGCCCGCCATCGGTCGACCCGACCGTTCCGCATCCAGCCGTTCCTCGACCCAGCGCTGGACGAGCTGTCCCGGCCTGAGGCCTTCGGCCGCCGCCAGCTCCTTCAGGAGCGAGAGGCGGCGCGGATCGACACGGATGGCCATGCCGCCCTCGTCGGCAGCGGCCCGCGGCGCATACCCACCGCCGGTCCGTGGGGGATACGGCGGCCGCCCCTGGCGCGGCGCGAAGTCTCGCGGTGCCTCATCGCCGAAGCTTCCGCGGGGCGGGCCGCTGCGTGGCGGGCGACCGCGATGAGGACGGAAGTCGCCGTAGCCACCACCGC
>VBJP01000219.1 GCA_005880165.1 Chloroflexota bacterium
GGTGTGCGCAAGGCCTGAGCTCTGCGTCTCGTCGACGAAACGCGGGCTCGCCATCGCAGGGGGCGACGCCTTGGGGCCGATGACGTTCATGGCAGCCATCGTCCCGACCAGCCCGGCGAGGAGTGCGACGCCGACAGCGGCGACGAGGAGCCCAGCCCGTGCGAGGGGGCGGGTCGTGGGACGCGGCTCACGGGATGGCGTTCTCAGGCGGGCTGATCTCGTCAACTGGCGTCTTGGGCGGAAGCCATCGCCACGTTGTCTCGTGCGGCCTGGTCGAGGGCCACAAGCGTGGCGACGTTGCCGCGGCTTGAGGCGAGATCGAGACGCGGTGCCCTTCCGTCGAGGATCACTGACATCAAATCCTCGACCTCCTCGTGATACTGGTCCACTGAGGCGACCTCGATCGGTGTCGCCTCTCGCCCTCGCCACATGGTGACCGATGGCGGCGGGCCGTCAGGAGCTGGCAGGAACGGCGCGTCCAGCACGAGCGTCGCGTCGCTGCCGACAATCTCCATGCGCTCCCGATCCGGGGCCGCGAAGCCGCAATCGAACTGGGCAAGCAGGCCGCCAGCGAAGAGAAGCTGGCCGATGAAGGTCCGATCCACGCCGCGCTCGTCGAAGCGCGCGAAGGCATTGAGGCGCTCAGGCTCCTCTCCGGCCAGCCGGCGCGAGAAGCTGACTGGGTAGCAGCCAACATCCCAGAGCGACCCTCCGCCCATCTCTGGGCTGATCCTCGGATCGATCGGATTGGTGAGGAAGAACGAGAACGTCCCGCTCAGCAGCTCCAGGCGACCAAGTGCCCCGCTTCGCGCGAGCTCGAGGGCGAGGATGGTCTGCGGATGGTGCAGGAACATGAAGCCCTCGACGGCGGTCCGGCCAGTGCGCTCACTGGTGGTGATGATCTCGTCCACTGCGTCGACTGAGGTGGCCAGAGGCTTCTCACACAGCACATGCTTGCCTGCGTGGAGGGCCTTCACTGTCCATTTCGCGTGAAGGTGGTTCGGGAGCGCGACATACACGACATCGACCTCGGCGTCGTCGAGCAGCGCATCGTATGAGCCGTAGGACCGCCCGATGCCATGCTGGGCGGCGAAGGCCGTCGCCCGATCGGCGTCCCGACTGGCGACGGCGACAAGCTCGCCCCGTCGGCTCTGTGAGAGTGCCCGGACCAGGCGCGGGGCAATGCGTCCCGGACCGATGATGCCCCAGCGCAGGTCGGCCACGACCTAGCCCCAGGATGCCTCGGTGACGGGCCGGAAAGCGACTTCGAGCATGCGGTGGGTGCGCGGCCGTGTAAGGACGAAAAGGACGGCCTCGGCGACGTCCTCCGGTTGCATCATCCCGCCGAGCGCGGGCATGTCGGGGGTTCGGCCGCGGCCCATGGCAAAGTCGGTGGCCACGCCACCGGGGCAGACGTTCGTGCAGCGAACACCCTGCTCTCGCAGCTCGTGGTCCAGCGCGGCGGTCAGGCCGACCTGTGCGAACTTCGAGGCGCAGTACGCCGCCTCGAATGGGAGGCCGCGCCGGCCGGCCTCGCTGGCGATGGTGACGATGTCCGCAGCCTGGCTACGCAGGAGGTAGGGCAGAACGGCCCGAATGGAGTAGAGGGCGCCCTTGACGTTGACGTCGATCATCTCCTCGAGCTGGTCGGCGGGGAGTTCGAGGAACGGACCGTAGGCACCGACACCGGCGTTGACGACGAGAATGTCGATCCTTCCAAAGCGCGCGGCCGTCTCAGCCGCGAGCCGCTCGAGCGCCGCCTGGTCGCGGACGTCCGCGGGGCGACCGATGGCGCCGTCGAGCCCCAGGTCGTCACCACTGCGCGAAGCCAGGCCCAGACGCACTCCACTGGTCGCGAGAGCGCGGGCGACGGCCGCTCCAATGCCTCGGCTTGCCCCGGTCACCAGGGCGACTTGGCCATCCAGCGGGCTCATAATTCCGCTCCTCTCGACGCCAACGATCTCCGACCTTGACACGCGACGGGGCGATGTACGAGCCTATCACAGGGTTTAGAAGAGAGGAACACAAATCCTGATGGTGAGAGGTCGCGACCCGGTCGGCCAGCGCAGCGAGACGGTTCGCCGCGCGAACCTGAGTGCGATCCTCCACGAGCTTCATAGCGGTGGCCCCTTGTCCCGTTCGGAGCTCGTGGCCCGCACCGGGCTGACGCGCAGCGCAATCCGCGGTCTGATCGGCGAGTTCGTGTCAGCCGATCTCGTGACCGAGGAGCGAGCCGAACCGCTGGGCACTCCCGGCCGCCCGTCGCCGCTGGTCCGCCCGAACCCGTATCAGGCCGTTGTGCTGGCACTCGAGATCGCCGTCGATTCGCTCGCCGCTGCCGAAGTGGGCCTCGGCGGCCAGGTGCTCGACCTTCGGCGCGTCGATCGGCCACGTCGGCACCTCGCTGCCGGCGAGATCGTCGCGGACCTCGTCCACCTTGCCGCCGACCTCCGGCAGGACCATCCAACTGGCCATGAGCTCATCGGTGTGGGCGTGGCGGTTGTTGGCGTCGTTCGGCGATCTGACGGTTTCGTTTCAACCGCCCCAAACCTCGGCTGGCGTGACGTCCCGCTTGGCGACCGGCTGCGCGCGGGCCTGCGCTCGGCAGCACCGATTGCCGTCGCGAATGAGGCAGATCTGGGAGCTCTCGCCGAGGTCCGCCGCGGAGCAGCGCGAGGAGCCGATGACGTCCTGTTCGTCTCAGGAGAGGTCGGCGTCGGCGGCGGGATCATCGTCGATGGCAAGCCGATGACGGGTGCCGCCGGCTACGGGGGCGAGGTCGGGCATATCGCGGTCAACCCTGCAGGGAGACCGTGCCGTTGCGGTTCCACTGGTTGTTGGGAGACCGAAGTCGGCGAGGGTGCCCTTCTTCTACATGCCGGCCGCCCTGTGGATGGGGGTCGTGTTGAGGTCAACGCCGTGCTTCGCGATGCAGCCGCGGGTTCACGCCCCGCGCTGGATGCCATGCGCGAGGTGGGCCGCTGGCTCGGCATCGGCTTGGCCAGCCTCGTGAACGTGCTCAACCCGCGTGTCATCGTCCTGGGTGGCCTCTTTGGTCGGATCTATCCCTTGGTGCGCGAGACGATCGAGGAGGAGCTCGGCCGACGCGCGCTGCCGGCGCCAGGTGAGCTGGTCCGAATCGCGCCAGCCACGCTGGGCCTGGATGCTCCCCTGCTG
>VBJP01000210.1 GCA_005880165.1 Chloroflexota bacterium
CTTGCAGGTGACGTTGAAGGTTCCGGCCGTTGAGAACGTGACGGTCTCGGACTTCCCGACGGGCAGGTCCTTGTCGAAGAGGGGATTGGCGTCCGGCTTCCCGTCCTTGCCGTTCGTCAGCGTGTGATCCACGGTGTCGTTGTTCTGGAACGTCACCATCGTCCCAGCATTTACGGTCAGCGAGGTCGGGTCGTAGGCCAACCCCACGATCTTGACGACGGTTCCGCCGGAGGCGGCGGCGCTTGACCCGGTGTTCGCACCGCAGGCCGCCAGGATCAGGCCAACGGCGACGACGGCTATCAACATCGAGGGGCGCGAGGACGGATTCCGGTGCCCGTGCATCGGTCTGGCTCCTTTCGAGATCGCTTGGCGAGCGGTGGCGAGCCCTAGCAGCAGGCAGCCGAATGGCCTCGCACCTGCAGCATCTACGGGCGCGGTTTCAGACGTCAAGCTCATTTGACGCGCCTTTCGGCAAGGTCGCATAGTGCGGGAGCACCCACTCCGAGAGCCCGCTTCAGCGAGCATGCCGCAGACGACCATCTACGCCTCCCCCCGATCGGTTGGCGCGCCCCAGGAGCTCCCACCGGCGGTCGCCACCCACGAGCTGGCCCGGCTCTTTGGCGGCAACCCGGCGCTGGCCGGTGTCACCCTGACCATCCCTGCCGGTCGCTGCGTCCAGGTGGTCGGCCCCAACGGCGCGGGCAAGACCACGCTGCTGCGCATCCTGGCGACGGCGATCCGCCCCTCCTTCGGGTCGGCGGCGGTCGACGGGCTGGACGTCGCTACGCATCCCGAACTCGTCCGCTCGCGTATTGCCTACCTCTCGCACGCAACCGGCCTATACGACGACCTGACCGCTCGCGAAAACCTCGAGTTTGCGGCGACGATGCTCGGCCTCGATCGCGGTAGCTCACATGAGCGGATTCGCGACGCGCTCGACGAGATCGGCCTAAACGAGATGGCCACCCTTCGGGTTCGTGGCTTCTCCGCCGGCATGCGCCGGCGACTCGCCCTCGGCCGGGTGCTCCTGGCACGGCCCAGCCTGGTGCTGCTGGACGAGCCGTTCGCTGCGCTGGACGCGGATGGCATTCAGCGGATGGAGCACCTGCTGGACCGATGGCACCGATCCGGCGTCACCACCCTCGTGGCCTCGCATGCCACCGAACACATCGCGGCGCGCGCGGACGCCACCGTGGAGCTGGAAGGCGGCGGCGTCGCGCGGGTGACCGGTGAGGGCGTGATCGCTCGACCGCCAAACCGCGAGCCTTCGGCTCCTCGCGTCATCGAGGTCGCACCATGACTGCGTTGCGCCGCAACGCGACGATCGCCTGGGCGATCGCGCGCAAGGACGCCGTCGCCGAGGTTCGGGGCAAGCAGGCCGCCGTCTCGACCCTCACCTTCGCCGCGGTGGTCCTGCTCCTGTTCGGGTTCGCGCTGGGCCCTGACCCGCGCCGCCTCGCCGATGCCGCACCTGGCCTGCTGTGGCTCGGCCTGGTGTTCGCCGGCCTGCTCGCCGTCGGGCGCTTCCATGAGCTGGAGACCGAGGACGGGGCGCTGGAACAGCTGACCCTGTATCCCGTCGATCGGCGGTCGATCTACGCCGGCAAGGCGGCCGTCGGCGCTGTGGCCATGCTCGTCCTGGGCGCACTGTTGGTCCCGCTGGTAGCGATCCTGTACGCGGTGGATGTCGTTCGGGCGCTTCCGGTCCTGTCGCTTACCGTCTTGCTGGGAGCCATCGGCTTCGCCGCTGTCGGGACCTTCTACGCCGGGGTCACCGTCCGCATGCGGGCACGGGAGGTGATGCTGCCGCTGCTGGTGCTGCCGATCGTCGCGCCGCTGCTGCTGGCGGCCGTCAAGGCCACCTCCGCGGCCCTCACGGGCGATCCTTTTGGCGAGCTGCCGGCCTGGCTAGAGCTGCTGGCCGGCTTCGACGTGGTCATGCTGATCGCTGGCGCGGGCACCTACGGGTTCCTGCTGGAGGAGTGATGACGACCCGGATCCTGGGTGTCGCGGCGCTGCTGGCGGTGATCGCTGCGGCGCTGTTCGGCCTCTATGGCGTCCCGGCCGACCTCAACCAGGGTGATGCGCAGCGGATCATGTACCCCCATGTCGCAGCGGCGTGGCTGGCGTATCTCTCCTTCGGCGTCACCGCCCTGTCAGGCATCGGCTGGCTCATCCGCCGCGACTTGCGCTTCGACGCGGTGGCCGTGGCTTCGGCCGAGATCGGGGTCCTCTTCACCGCGCTGGCGATCTGGGGCGGCATGATGTGGGCGCGGCCGGTGTGGGGCGTCTTCTGGCAGTGGGAAGACCCGCGGCTGACGACCACCGCCCTGCTCTTGGCGCTGTACGTGGGCTACCTGCTGCTTCGCCGGCTTTCGGACGACCCCGCTCGCCGCGCAACCCGGGCCGCGGTGGTGGGC
>VBJP01000220.1:0-355 GCA_005880165.1 Chloroflexota bacterium
TCATCGGCTCATCAGCGGCGTCTGCCTCCGCGCTGACTGCCTCGGGCTCCGCCTCGGCCGGCGCCGGCTCCGCTGTCGCCGCTTCGGCGGTTGCCGTTTCGGCCGTCCCGGATTCGGCGGTCATCGGCCCAGACCCGGCGCTCGCCTGCTCCGGCTCCGCGACCGCGTCCTGGGCCGCCTGGTTGGCGCGGAACTGGTCGAGAAGGCCGGACTCCGCGAACGCGGCAGCCATGGTGTTGTCGATCCCCTCGTCCGGCTCGCTGATCGCATCCTCCGCCCGATAGTCGCGATCACGCCGATCGCGCCGCTCCCGGCGCTGAGGACGATCCTCGAACCGGCTCGGCTGGCTCGCGCT
>VBJP01000220.1:400-4121 GCA_005880165.1 Chloroflexota bacterium
AGTCGAGGCTGATGATCTTGAGCTTGAGGACCTCGCCCTCCTTCACCACGTCGCCGGGATGGGCGACGCGCTGGTTCGAGAGCTCGCTGATGTGGATGAGGCCTTCCAGGCCCTCCTCGACGCGGACGAATGCGCCGAAGTTCACGAGCTTGGTGACCGTTCCCTCGATCAGATCGCCGATCGTGTACTTGGCGACCGACTCCTGCCACGGATCCGGCTGCAGGCGGCGGATCGAGAGGCTGATCCGGCCGCGCTCGTGGTTGATGTCGATCACCTCGGCCTCGACCTCATCGCCGATGGCGTAGGCGGTCTCCGGGTTGTTGACCTTGTTCCACGAGAGCTCGCTCTTGTGGACCAGCCCGTCGATGCCACCCAGGTCTATGAAGACGCCGAAGGGCGCGATGCTCCGCACGGTCCCCTTGACGCGCTGGCCAACCTGCAGGCTGCTGAAGAGCTCGTCCCGCTTCTCGCGGCGCTCCTCGTAGAGCGCGACCTTCTCAGAGAGGATCAGTCGGTTCGCCTTGCGGTTGACCTCGAGGATCTTGAGCCGCAGGGTGCGTCCGACGAACGGCTGCAGCTTCTCGGCGATCTCCTGGGCCGCGTCGCGTGGCTGCTCGTCACGTGGGCGTCGCGGGAAATCGACGATCTGGCTGATCGGCACGAACCCGCGAACACCGAGGTCCACGATCAGGCCGCCCTTGTTGTGGTCGATGACGCGGGCCTCGACGATCTCGCCTGACTCGAAGCGCTCCTGCATCGCGCGCCACTTGCGCTCGAGGCCTGCTCGGCGCAGCGAGAGGACCGCATGTCCCTCCGGAGACTCCGGCTGCAGGACGTAGACCAGGACCTCATCACCGACCTTAATCTCGGGCCGGGAATCATCACCGTCTCGGCCGCCCCGGCGCCCGATCAGCTCGCGATTGGAGACGACGCCTTCGCTCTTGCCACCAAAGTCGACGAGGATCTCGTCTGGATCGATGCGGACGACGGTCCCCTCGACGACATCGCCGTGCTTGAGAGACTTGACCTCGACGTCCGGCTGCTCGAGCAGCTCGGCCATCGTCATTGGCTCCGCCGTCCCATTTCCGGTTGGGGGCTCCTCAACGGCCACGGCGGCCGGCGCCTCCGCGCTGGGTGCCTCCGCGCTGGGTGCCTCGGCGCTGGGTGCCTCGGCGCTGGGTGCCTCGGGGGAAGCCGTGGCCTCCGCGACAGCCTCCGCGGCCGTCGTCGGGGGCTCGCTCGCGGTCGGCGCTTCGCTTTCGGCGGCGGGCGGCTCCTCGAGTGCCGTGGCGGTGGCTACGCCTGTCTCCGCCCTCGCTTCGGTTACGCCTTCCGCTTCCGCGGCGGCGTCCGACACCGAGGTCTGGGTGACCTCGGCGGTCGCTGGGGTCGAGTCCATCGCGGGCTGCTTGGCAGTCGCGCCCGGCGTCTCGTCCTCGGTCGCGGGCGGGTTGGTGTCTTCGGTCAAGTGTGTGATGCTCCTGTCCAACAAAGTCCCTGCAACAGGAACGCCCTCCGAACACGGAGGGCGTATCGAACGCTCAATCGGGTAGAAGGATGGCCTGTCGCTTCTGACTGGTGCTCCTCTGGTCCTCGAACTGTGCTCGACGCGCAACCGCGCACGGCTTATGAGGTTGTCTGCTGCAGAGCCGGCGTAGCATACCATACGGTCAATGGGGCCTCTCCGTGCCTGAATTGCCCGATTTGACCGTGGTCGCCGAGCAGCTGGCGGCGCGGGCAGCGGGCAAGACGATCGCGGAGGCGACGGCTCCGACTCCCATCCTCCTGCGCGCTACGCCGGCCGAGCTTGCCGGCCTCGCCGGCCTCACGGTCGGCTCGGCCGGACACCGCGGCAAATTCCTGCTGCTTCCCTTCGAGCGAGACGGCCAGACCGTAAGGTTGCTCGCCGCCAACCCGATGCTCGCAGGTCGCATCTGGCTGATTGACGATTCGCGCGAGCGCGTGCGCGCGCGAACGGGGCTGCGCCTGCGATTCACCCAAGGTGGCGAGCTGCGATATGTCGACCGCGAGATGCTCGGCAAGCTCTACGTGGTCGCGCCAGATCAGCTCGACGGTATCCCGAGCTGGTCGGAGATGGGCCCTGACGCCGACGATCCCGCGCTGACCCTGGAGGTCTTCCGACAGCGAATCCGCCGCCATCCCGGCGAGCTGAAGCCTTTGCTGCGCAACAACCGGTTCGTGGCCGGCATCGGCAACGCCTACAGCGACGAGATCCTGTGGGCGGCGAAGCTCGCGCCCTTTCGCAAGCGCAGCACGCTGCGACCAGAGGAGATCGACCGCCTCTACGAAGCGATGCGCTCCGTCCTTTACGACGCGACCGAGCGCCTGCGGGAGCTGGTGCCACCCCACATCGAAACCCAGCACCGCGAGTTCCTGAAGGTGCACCTGCGCGGAGGACAGCCCTGCCCACGCTGCGGAAGGGAGCTGCGGCAGATCGGCGGCGAGGAAGCCACCACGTTCTGCAGGACCTGTCAGCCGCCCTTCTGACCTGGCGTCACGGGCGGGCCGTCACTCCGGGATGACGAGGACCTGGCCCACGTTGACGAGGTTCGCATTCGCCAGTCCGTTCGCCGACATGATGGCCTGCACGCTGACCCCGAAGCGCGCGGCGATGGCCGAGAGCGAATCGCCGGCCTGCGCGATGTAGACATGCGCCGTGCTTCGAGGGCGCGGCGTGACCGGTTGCGCTGTGGGTGTTCCGCTCTTGGCGGATGGAGCCGGCGTCGGCAGGACGCTCGCGGAGGGGGTCGATCGAGCGGTCGCCTCGTCGCCGGGCGTCGCGGTCGACTGCGTGGAGGGAGCCGAGGCGGCGGCCATGAGTCCGAATCCCCTCGTCGAGAGAGCCACGCCGGCTGCCCCTACGACAAGAAGCGCGGCGCCCGTGAGTGCCAGGCGGCTGCGGCGGAGAGGCCGGGCGGCGAGCCCCACCGGGCGCCAGCCGTCATCCGGCTCGATCACCAGGCGCGTGCTCCCGAATCGTGCATCGGGAGCGGGGCCTGGCATGCGCCGTCGTTCAGCCAAGGCCGCCAAGGCTCGCACGTAACGTTCGCAGCCGACGTGCTCCTCAGTCAGGCAGCGCCGCTGCTGTATGGCTCGATCGATGACCCAGGGATCGCCGTACGCCCGGCAGCGATGCTCCGGGTCATAGGCGGCCATGGCGGTGCGCAGGTCCGCCTCGAGAGCCAGGAACGGACAGATCCGATCCACGCGCCCAGCATAGTCACCCCGGGAAGCACGATGCCCCCGCGGATCGTGCGATCCGGCGAGGGCAACGCCTGTATGAAAATCCCGGCGACGACCTATTTTCCCAGGGAGTTGCCCCCCGAGTATCTTCGGCGCTGGAGAGCTTAACTTCCGTGTTCGGGATGGGAACGGGTGTGACCTCTCCGCTAGCGTCACCGGGATAATCTTCAATTCGCGACCCGTCGTCCGGCGGAGGGCGAACCGAAGGTGGAAGCACCGATTGTCGATCGATGAGGGCCGGTCATTGCCGGCGTTCCGCGCGTACGGCGCGTCCGTGTCCAGCGGTGTGCTAGACGCGTGAGCTAGGTCAAGCCCTCGACCATTAGTACCGCTTGGCTGAACGCATTGCTGCGCTTACACGTGCGGCCTATCAAACAGCTAGTCTCGCTGCGGTCTTACCCGGTTAAACCGGTGGGGAACCTCATCTTGAGGCGAGCTTCGCACTTAGATGCTTTCA
>VBJP01000221.1 GCA_005880165.1 Chloroflexota bacterium
TTCCGCGTCCGAGGGGCGGGGGTGAACCGCGAGGTCGTGGTCCTCGCCACGCCCATTTTCGGGGCGCCGCTGACGCCCGAGCTCATCGAACACATCCAGGCGGCCGGTCCCATCCGCGTGGTGCCCATCTCGCGCGACGGCCTGGTCCACGCCGATGCGGAGGCGGCGCTTTCGTCGGCGGAGATCCTGCTTCGTGGAGGCCTGCCCGCATCGGTCCTCGACCACGTCGTGTCCCGCGCGCCGAAGCTGCGCTGGATCCACTCCGCCTCGGCGGGTGTCGATCGGGTGGCCACGCCCGCGGTTCGCGCCCGCGAGATCACGGTCACCAACGCCCGCGGCGTGTTCAGTCGTCCCATCGCCGAATACGTGGTGATGATGCTGCTGGCCATCGCGCGGCGCCTGCCGCAGCTGCTCGAGCTGCAGCGCGAACGGACCTGGCAGCCTCTTCGTGGCCGGGAGCTCGGGAGCCTGACCGTCGGAATCGTGGGGTATGGGAGCATCGGAGCGGAGATCGCCCACCTGCTCGCGCCATTCGGAGCCACGGTGCTTGCCACGCGACGGCGCCCGGAGCGGGGAGCGGGGGACGCTCCCAACGTCCGGCTCTTCGGCGACGACGACCTGGACCAGGTGCTCGGCGAGTCCGATGCCGTGGTGCTGGCCACGCCCCTCACCGAGCAGACCGCCGGGCTGATCGGGGCGCCGCAGCTGCAGGCCATGCGTGAGTCGGCGTGGCTGATCAACATCGCGCGCGGCCGCCTGATCGACGAGGCCGCCCTGCGCCGTGCGCTCGAGAATGGCTGGATCGCGGGTGCGGTCCTTGACGTCTTCAACGACGAGCCGCTCCAGCCGGACTCGCCGCTGTACAGCACACCCAACCTGGTGATCACCCCGCATACCTCGTGGTCGAGCGACCGGGTCACCGAACGGGGCTTGAGCCTCTTCGTCGACAACCTGCGGCACTACCTGGCGGGCGAGCCGCTCGAGAACGTGGTGGACCTGGAGGCCGGGTACTAGCGCGTGCCAGGCGGGCGGCCGCCCGGCCAGCGGTGGGTGCAGGTGCGGGTGCAACGCTAGCCCGATGCAGGTGACCATCATCGGGCTGCCCGGCAGCGGAAAGACGACGGTCTTCAACGCCCTTACCGGCGTGCAGGCGGAGACCGGCTTTTCCGGAGGCAGGGCGGCGCCCAACCTGGCAGTCGTCAAGGTGCCGGATGCTCGCCTGGAGCGTCTGGCCGAGCTCTACCACCCACGCAAGGTAACGCCCGCGGACGTGACCTACGCCGACGTCGCCATCCCGGCCGGGGCCGCCGGCGAGGGCACGGTCGCACCAGACCTGCTGGCGCAGGTGCGCAATGCGGATGCGCTGGTGCACGTCCTCCGGGCCTTCGAGGGAAGTGCCGCCGAGCGTCGGGCCGATCCATGGCGCGACATCGAAGAGCTCGACCTCGAGTATGCCGTCGCCGACCTGGGCGTCGTTCAGAAGCGCCTCGAAAAGCTCCGCACGAGCGGACGCCACGGGTCGCCGGCGGAGCGAGAGGCCAACGCCCTCGAGGAAGCGCTGCTGGAACGGATCGAGCCGCACCTCGCCGAGGGCCATCCGCTGCGCGGACTGTCGCTCGAGGAGGACGAGGAGAAGCGGCTGCGGGGATACCGGTTCCTCACCCAGAAGCCGGTCCTGGTGCTGGTCAATGTCGACGAGGCGCGACTTCCCGAAGTGCCCGCGATCCAGGAGGATGGCCAGGCGCGCCATGGCGGTCCAGAGGTCCACGTCGCTGCCCTCGCGGGCAAGCTCGAGGCCGAGATCGCGCAGCTCTCGACAGATGATGCGCAGATCTTCCTGGAGGATCTGGGGATCGGCGAAGCCTCTCGAGGCCGGGTGATTCGCCTGACCTACGCGCTGCTCGGCCTCTTCTCGTTCTTCACCGGCGGGGAGGACGAGTGCCGGGCCTGGACGCTGCGACAGGGGGCAACCGCGGTGGACGCCGCCGCCGCGATCCATTCCGACCTGGCGCGCGGATTCATCCGCGCGGAGGTGGTCACTTTCGACGACTTGATGGCCTGCGGCTCAACCGCGGAGGCGCGCCGTCGGGGTCTGCTCCGCTCCGAGGGAAAGGCCTACCAGGTCCAGGACGGGGACGTGATCGAGGTGCTCTTCAACGTGGCCCGCTGAGCGACGCCGGGTGCGTCTGCTGGGCCGGCTAGCTGCGCTCGAGCTCGACGACGATGCTGCGGAACTCGTCGCTCGGCTCCACGAGATAGGTGTCCTCGTCCTCCATCCCGACGCTCATGCTGGCGACCAGCTTCTCGTCAGCGATGTAGGTGAAGCCGGCCGAGCGCTCGAGCTCGCGCGCCACCGCCTCGACCAGCGTGTCCTCCTCGAACGTCTCGAGCACGCGTCGGCGGGCCTCCTGGACGAGGGACGCGAATTCGTCCGGACTGTGGCGCTGCAGGCTGACGAGCAGCGCATCGGTCATCAGATCGGTCGCACCTTCATGAAGCTCGTAGAAATACACGGGCATGGACCGATGATAGACCGATGCCGAACCGCAGGGCTGAGCGGCCGAAGTCGGACCGGAGCCTCGACCTCCTCGTGGTGGGAGCCCTCACCATCGATCGATTTCCTGACGGGAGCGCCGCGCCGGGAGGCACGGTGCTGCACGCGGCCAGGGCCGCAGCACGAGCGCGAGCGTCGGTTGGCGTAGTCACCGCCGCGGGTCCCGAGCGCGAGGCGCAGGACGGGCTGCGCGAGCTAGGCCGTATCGCCGAGCTGCAGGTGGAGGGGCTCCCGGAGACGCTCGTCTTCCACCACGACGAGCGCGAGGGTCCGCGCCGGCTCTTGCTCTACGGCAGCGTTCGCCTCCGACCGGATCCCGGGCCTCTGCAGCGGCTGCACCCGCGCGCCCTGCTGCTGGCGCCCGTCGCCGGGGAGCTCGATGCCACGGCCCTCGCCACTGTCGACGAGTCCATCGAGGCCCGGGTGCGCGTCGCCGCACTGCAGGGCTGGCTGCGCACGCGCGACTCCGAAGGGCGTGTCACGCCCCTCGATGCCAGCGATCTGTCGCATGCCATCCTCGCCGAGCTCCGCAACTGTGACGCGGTGGTTGCCAGTCACGAGGACCTGGGACGTACCGAGCGCCACCCGACCGCGGCGGCCGGGATCGCGCTGCGCAACCTCTTGGCAGGTCCCGCTCTGCTGATCACCTGGGGCGGGGCGGGCTACGTACGGTCTGAGGCGGGGACGCGCGAGCCAACCGTGGTGGGACGCCGAACGGCGATCGCCGGCGTTGCGGCGACGACCGGCGCCGGCGATGCGTTCGCCGCCATCGTGGCAATCCACCTCGCGCGGGGAGCGTCGCTGGCCGCGGCCGCACGCGCCGCGGATGCGGCCGTAGACCGCTGGCTCGCCCGGCAGCCGGGTGCCACGCGTAGGGGCGTGACGGACTGAATCTGGTCATGCGGCAGACCGTCCCAGGCGGCGCTCCGCGGCCGCGACCCAGCGTCTGAGACGTCGCAGCCTTCGGCCAACCACGAGGCGCGCGCGCCCGATCTCCTGGATCCCGCCCCCTCGACCGAGGGCGAAGGCAAGGTCGAGGACGCGATCTGCGGCGCTCGCCGCGTCGAGCGCACCGCGCAGGTCGCCGCGCAGCCGCTCCCTGAGGCGAG
>VBJP01000222.1 GCA_005880165.1 Chloroflexota bacterium
TCGATCAGCCGGCCGGTTGCCGGATCCATCCCGCCCCACAAGCTGAGCGGCTCCTGGAGGACCAGCGCGGCTCCCGCAGCCTCTCCGGGCGCCAGGACCCGGCCGCGAAAGGTGGTCGGATGCGAGCTCATGCAGCTTCCCACGGGGAGCGAAGCCTGACGACGCGCCCGGCCACCGCCGACGCCACGCATTCGGCCGTGGTCCCGAACACCACATCGGCGCCGATGTTGCCTGGCGCGTAGTACGCCCACTTCGCGGAGTCGGTCATCACCGCTCCCGTGCCCGGGCGCAGCACCGGCGCGATGTAGCTGCAGGTGTCGACCAGGATCTCCACGTCCGCCCCGCCCAGGCGAGCGGCGAGGCCACGCTCTTCGGCCAGCTCCAGGACGTCCCGTCCGGTCGAGATGAGGAGCTCGACGCCGGCAGCCGGTCCGGAGGAGCCGAGGAGCTCGGCCAGCGCCTCGATCTCTGCAAGCGACGCGTGCGGTGTGCCGATGGAGACTGCCCGGAGCGGCAGATCTCCCTCTGCGCTCGTCAGCTCCGCCCAGGTCGCGCGCAACTCGGCGAAGTTGATGACTTCGGTGGCCTCTGGCGGCTCGTGACCAAGGGCCGCTTCGAGGCTGGACGCCTCTGGCGTCGATCCCACCGCATGGAAGAGCGCAACTGAGCCCGATGAGGCCGCCGCGGCGCCCAGGGCCTTCAGGCGATCCTCGCTCAAGGCCGCCGGGAGGCCGTCGAGCACCGCGACGGTGGTGCCGGCTCGTCGCCCGAGCACGATGCCGAGCACCGGGTAGAACGAGTCCTCGTGCTGGAGAGCTGGGAGAACGTCAGGGCCAAGCCGCAGGACGAGGCGCCCACGCCGGGCATCGGTCCGATGCAGGCCAGCATCGGGAGCGCGCCCGGCCACCGCGCATGCCACGTCGATGAAGTCGCCGTACCGGTTCGTGCGGGCCCCAATCACGGAGTTGCAGAAGACGATGGCATTGGATTCGGCCCACGCCACCTGCTCGCCGAAGGCGGGGCGCGCCTCGGGGACCTGGTAGGGCGCGCAGGTGAAGGTCTGCCGGCAGCCAAGCGCTCGGTAGGACTCCATCAGCCGCCGCCCGCGTTCGGCCGCGTCGGGCGCCCCCCGCCACAGCCCCGGGTGGAGCAGATCGACCAGCCCGACGTTCAGGCTCGTCGGCACGGCTACCCGCGTGCCGCCTTCGGCAAGGCGTGCCGCGAAGTCGCGGGTTGCCTCACCGTGGTAGAGAGAGATGGGGATCAGGCGGTCCGCCCCGAGCACCTCTGCCGCGCGAACGACCAGGCGCATGGCGAACGCGGTGCCCGGGCCCGCGTCACCGCTGAGCATCGCCCGCTCTCGCGCGTCGAGAGTCAGGCTCAGGCGCGGGCCTCCTCGGCCTCGATGCGGGCGATCTTCTCGATGCGCGCGACGTGGCGACCGTTCTGGAACTCCGCGGACAGGAACTCGCGCACGCATGCGCGTGCTACCTCAACGCCGCTGATCCGGGCGCCCACCGCCAGCACGTTGGCATCGTTGTGCTCACGGCCGAGACGCGCCACCACCGGGTCGGCGGCCTCGACGCAGCGGATGCCGCGGATCTTGTTCGCGACGATGGCCTCGCCGGTCCCGCTGCCGCCGAGGACGATGCCGAAGTTGTACTCACCGCGCGCGACGGCGCGGGCCACCGGCGCGATGAAGTCCGGGTAGTCGACCGGATCGAGCGCGTAGGTCCCGAAGTCGCGGTATTCGACCCGCAGCTCGTCGAGGAGGGTGCAGAGCAGACCCTTCAGCTCGAATCCGGCGTGGTCTGAGCCGATCGCGACCCGCATCGGCTCAGTCTATGCGGCCGATGACCTCCATGAGCTGCTTACGGGTGATCGGCCCTTCTCGCACGAGGCGTGGCTGAGTCTCGCTCAGGTCGACAACGGTCGAGGCGACGCCACCCGGCACCCTGCCACCGTCCACCACCGCGTCGAGCAGGTCGTCGTCGGCGAAGGCCACCAGCACGTCGTCGGCGTCGTACGTCTCCGGCTCGCCGGAGCGATTGGCGGAGCTCGTGGCGAGCGGCCCGCTGCGTTCGATCAGTGAGAGCGCCACGCGGTGGTCCGGGACCCGGAACGCCTGGGTGACCGCCATCGAGGGGGTGGCGCCCGCGCCATCCTCGACGCGCAGCACGATCGTCAGCGGACCCGGCCACCAGCGCGAGGCGAGCCGCTGGACGCGGTCGTCAACCCGATAGCCCAGCTCGGCGGCCTGCTCGAGGGAGGCGGCCAGGATCGGCACCTGCCTCTCCGTTGGCCGCCGCTTGGCGGCGAAGATGCGCGCCACGGCCTGGACGTCACCGACCCGGCACCCGATGCCGTACACCGTGTCAGTGGGAAACGCGGCGAGGCCACTCTTGTCGAGCAGCGCGGCCGCGGCGGCGAGACCTTCCGGTGTCGCCGGCAGCCGCTCGATCATGCCCCAGCCGCTCCCTTATGCGTCGAGGCGCGCGATACGGACGACCCGCTCGATGCCCGCCAGGTCGGGGATCTGGGTGACGGCCACCGACACAGGAAGCCGCTCCGACTCCCCTCGAACCGCGGAGGCCTGGCGACTCGCGACCTCGAGCAGCGCCACCCCTCCGGGAGCGAGCCGCTCGGGAAGCTGGGCAACCAGGCGCCGCAGGACGTCGAGGCCGTCCCGCCCGCCGTCGAGAGCCAGTCGCGGTTCGTAGGCGAGGCTGCCGGGCGCGGCATCGACCTCCGCCGTGGTGACGTACGGCAGGTTGGCGGTCACCAGATCGGCGCGGGGCGGTCGATCCGCAGCGTTCGGGCGGTTGCCACCACCCAGCAGGTCGCTGACCTGAAGGGTGACGAGCTGGGCGACCCCGTGCGCGGCGAGGTTCTCGGACGCCAGCTCGAGGGCGTCGGGCGACAGGTCGGAGGCGAGGAGGCGCAGCCGACCCAGGGCCAGCGCCGCGCGGAAGCGGAGAGCAAGTGCTAGGGCCACCGCCCCGCCACCCGTGGCGACGTCCCAGACCGAGACGACCTGCTCGTCACGCACGAGGCGTGCCGCGATCTCGGCGATCGCCGACTCGGCGAGGAGCTCTGTCTCCGGTCTCGGGATCAGCGCGCGTCGATCGGTGGCCACCCGCAGACCGAACCACTCCTTGAATCCTCGGATGTAGGCGACCGGCTCGCCGCCCGCCCGACGCTCGATCCAGGCACCCAGCTCCCGCGCCCCGTCCACATCGAGGGTTGCGTCAGGATGGGCGTGGAGCCATGTCCGATCCCGCCCGAAGGCGTGACTCACCAGCAGCTCGGCATCGAGCCGCGCCGTCTCCGAGCCGGCATCGGTCAGATGGGCCGCGGCCCTGCTCATGAGCGCGCCGGCGCGCAGATCGGCGACCCTGGTCCGTTCAGGACCGCTTGCCATCGGTCATATCTCCGCCGCCGCCAGCGCCCACCTGCGCCATCCGCTCGGCCTGGTCGTGCTCGACAAGCGGCTCGATCAGCCGGTCCAGATCGCCCGCCAGCAGGCCCGGCAGGTTGTGGACAGTGAGCCCGATGCGGTGATCGGTCACGCGGTCGTCAGGAAAGTTGTAGGTCCGGATCTTCTCCGATCGTTCTCCGCTGCCAACCTGCGAACGGCGCTGCTCGCCTCGCTCCTCGGCCAGTCGCTGGCGTTCCATCTCCAGAAGGCGAGCTCGCAGGATCGCGAGGGCCTTGGCCTTGTTCTTGTGCTGGCTCTTCTCGTCCTGGATGTCGACCACGAGGCCGGTCGGCAGGTGCGTCACGCGTACCGCGGAGTCGGTGGTGTTCACGCTTTGCCCGCCGGGCCCGGACGACCGTTTGACGTCGATGCGCAGGTCCTTGTCCGGCAGAGCGATCTCGACCTCCTCCGCCTCCGGCAGGACGGCAACCGTGGCGGTGGAGGTGTGGATGCGACCCGAGGACTCGGTGACCGGCACGCGCTGCACGCGGTGCACGCCGCTCTCGTACTTCAGGCGTGAGTAGGCACCGTCCGCGGTGACCTCCGCGATCGCCTCCTTGTAGCCGCCGCTGTCGCTGTCGCTGACCGCCAGCAGCTCGATCGGCCACCCCCGGCGCTCGGCGTAGCGCGCATACATCCGGAACAGGTCCGCGGCGAAGAGGGATGCCTCCTCGCCACCCGTCCCGGCGCGCACCTCGATGATCACGCTGCGGTCGTCGTTGGGGTCGCGCGGCACCAGGAGGCGGCGGAGCTCTTCTTCGAGGGCTTCCCCACGCTCGTTGAGGCGCGCCAGCTCCTCGTGAGCCATGGCCCGCACCTCCTCGTCGGGATCCGCCGCCATCTCCGCGGTGGCGTCCTGCTCGGCGCGCAGCTGGCGGACGGCGCGGATGGTGGTCACCACCGGCTCGAGTCGCGAGAGCTCGCGT
>VBJP01000223.1 GCA_005880165.1 Chloroflexota bacterium
CGTGGACCTTGATCAGGACCTCGTTGTCCTTTGGGACGGGCTGGGGGAGGTCGGCGAAGTGCAGGACCTCGGGCGGACCGTACCGGTCGTAGACCACCGCTCGCATCGGTCCATTGTCCATCGGCTCTATCGTCAACCCGTGCAAACCTCGTCTGCGGAGACTCTGCTCGAAGCGCCGACTGAGAGCCTCAAAGGCTTCTCTGGCGCTTACCGAAGCGCGGGAAGGCGCGCCCGCATCACGACCATCCTGTTGGGAATCGTGGGATTCATCGCGCTCCTCTCGACCATTCAGGATGGGTTGGGCTTCGGACTGATTGAGGATGCGCGCATGGGACTCCTCACGGCGGAAGAAGCCAACAAATTCGACGCAGGGACGGCACACCTTGCACTCATGACTCTCGGTGCCGAGCTCGTGACGGCGATCGCTTTTCTCGCCTGGCTGAGCCGCACCGTCGACAACATCCCGGCGCTCCGCGGGGGAAGGCCATTGGTGACGCCGCGCTGGTCCATAGGCTGGTGGTTCATTCCGTTCGCGAACCTCGTCAAGCCGTATCAGATCGTCCGTGACGTCCATGACCGCATGGCCATCGGTGCCAGCTCGAGTGGGGGCTGGATCGTGCTTGCGTGGTGGCTCTCGTGGGTCGCTGGGAGGGTGATCGCTGCCATCGCGGAGCTGGTGCCACAGCCGATCAACCCCGAGGCGATCAACCTGGACGCGCTTGCGAAGCAGTTTTCCTTCAGGGGAATCGCCGATTCGCTGACGCTCCTTGGCGCCCTCCTGGCGATTGTCGTTGTGCTTCGTATTCAATGGCGCGCCGAAGCGCGGGCGTAACCGATAGGTGAATCCGCCAGGCGCGTGGCAGCCTGGCTTCCGTTCCCGCCCTAGCCAACGACCTTCAGGACGACGTTGCCGGTTTTGTGGCCGGTTTCGACGTAGCGGGTGGCCTCGACGACGTCCTCGAGCGGGTAGGTGCGGTCGATGACCGCACGGAACTTGCCGGCTTCGATGAGGTCTTTGAGGAGGAGGAGGTCGTCCTTGGTGAATCGGGCGATGCCCATCTTGACCTTCCTGTCGCCGACCCAGCGCGTGGCCAGGAGCAGGAGCGGGACGTGGAACATGTACCCCGGGTCGGTGTCGACGAAGGTGCCGCCGGGCTTGAGTGAGCGTCTGGTCTCGCGGAACGAGGTCTTGCCGACCGCGTCGAAGATCACGTCGTACTTCCTGCCGTTCTGGGTGAAGTCCTCCTGTGTGCGGTCGACGACTTCATCGGCTCCGAGGGATTTCACGAGGTCGACGTTCTTGGTGCTGCACACGGCGGTGGCGTGGGCTCCGAATGTCTTGGCCAGCTGTAGCCCTGCCGTTCCGACGGATCCCGATGCGCCGTAGACGACGATGCTCCGGCCCTCGAGAGAACCTGCCGCTGCGAGGCATGGCAGGGCGAGGCTGGCACCGTCGAAGACCGCCGCCGCTTCTTCGAAGCTCATGTTGGCCGGCTTGTGGTCTATCGGTTGGCTCTCGCGGATGGCGATGAACTCCGCGTGTGCGCCGGAGCCCCTGCCGCCAAAGACCTGGTCGCCGACCTTGAACTGAGTGACGGCGGAGCCGATGGCTTCGACCTCTCCGGAGAACTCCATGCCGAGTATCGGGTTCTTCGGTCGGAGGAGACCGGTGAAGGCGCGGCTGATGACGAGCTCGGCGCTGCGGAGGCCGGCGTCCGTTCGGGTCACCGTGGTGGCATGAATCCTGACGAGGACCTCGTCATCGTTGGGCACCGGCCGGTTGACCTCGGCAAGCCGAAGAACTTCCGGAGGCCCGTAGCGCTCGTAGACCACCGCCCTCATCGCCTGATTGTCGATCAGAATGGGTCGCCAAATTTGTAAGGAGCTGCTGAGGCGCAATGCTCGCCGACTTTCCTGCCATCCCGATCTTGCTCTCGACTGACATGGAAGCGAGCAAGCGGTTCTACCAGGACACGCTGGGCCTGCCGCTGCTGGACGAGACCGAGGAGCGGATGCTCTTCAAATGTGGCGGCGACACGCGGCTGATCGTGTCGCGCAGCTCGGTTGGCACCTCCGACACCCAGACGCAGATGGTGTGGCGAGTACCGGACATCCGCGCAGCATTGGCTGATCTGCGTGCGCGTGGGGTACAGGTTGAGGAGTATTCCGCGCCCGAGCCCGTGACTACGGACGGCATCGCCGACATGGGACATTCATGGTCGGCGTGGTTCATCGACCCGAGCCGGAATGTTCTCGCCATCATCGAGCCCAAGCGCTGAGCGGATGGCGGGTCAGATCGAATTGGTCCCGGTCGATTCTGACGCCGTCGAGGCGTCCACCTGAACCTTGGTCGCGCCCTTCCGTCGAGGGCGTGGGGTGGCGGCTGCTGGTTCATTCCTGGCCTGTGCTCTCCGCAGCCAGACCGGACGCCACGCCGGGGCTGGCTCGCTTGCACTGGGAGCGGGAGCCTCGGCCGATGTCGCCCGTGCAGTCGTGTCGAGAGCATCGGCCGATGTCGCCTTCTCCAGGCCGGCGGCGATTACGGTGACCTGGACCTCGTCGCGTAGTCGTGGGCGGAGGCTCATGCCGAAGACGAGGTTGGCCTTGGGTCCGCCCGCTGCCTGTACCGCTCCAGCAACCGCGTCAATTTCGGCCAGCCGAAGCTTGTTGGAACCGGACAGATTGACCAGGACCGATGAGGCCCCCGCCTTGGAACGTGCCGGGAGCGCGGAAGCCATCGCCTGGTGGGCAGCGTCAAGCGCGCGGTTCTCGCCGGCCGCCCGACCGATGCCCACCGCGGCTGCCCCACCGCCCTGGAGGGCCGCTCGGAGATCGGCGAAGTCGAGGTTCATGCGGCCTCGGACCGCCACGAGATCCAGGATTTCGCCCACCGTGCGGCACAGAGTCTCGTCGATGGCGTGGAAAGCGTCCTCGATGGTCGCATTCGGAGGCATCTCCTCCCGCACTCGATCGTTGGGGACGGTGGCCACAGCGTCGACCTTGCCCGCCAAGGTTCCCGCGGCATGTTGGGCGAGCTGTCGGCGTCGTGCGCCTTCGAATGCGAACGGGGTCGTGACGACGGCCACGGTGAGCGCGCCCTTCTGCCGAGCAATCTCAGCGATCACGGGTACGGCACCTGAGCCGGTCCCACCCCCCAGCCCCGCCGTAATGACCACGAAATCGGAACCAGCCACTGCGCGACCGATCTGGTCAGTCGCGTCGCGAGCGGCAACCTCGCCAGCGCCGGCGTCTCCGCCTGTGCCGAGGCAGTTGGTGATGTGTCTCCCGATCGCAATCTTGGTTCGGGCGGATGAGCGCTGGAGAGCCCGAGCGTCGGTGTTCACCACGATGTACTCAACGCCCCTCACCCGCGCCCGGATCATGGCCTCGACGGCGTTCGCTCCACCGCCACCCACGCCCACGACACGGATCTTGCGGTCGTGGCCACGGCCTGCCGCGCGCAAGAGGAGCGCGGCCACCGCCGCTACGCTCACGCCAGCGACGAGGAGGGGAAGGCTGTTGGGCGGCAGTTCCATCGCCGCAACCTACCAGCCTCGCCGTCCCTTGAGACCAGGGCAAGAAGTACCGGGACCCAAGTAGATCGGCTAG
>VBJP01000225.1 GCA_005880165.1 Chloroflexota bacterium
CTCCCCCACATCCAACCTGCTGTGCGGTGGGAGTTGGCGGGGCCGTCACCGATGCGGTGAGACCGCTGATCGTGCCGCGGCCATTGTGGTCGGCGTTGCCAAGATCGACCGGCCCCGAGGACCCCGACTGCGCCGGCACCGGATTCTGGCCGGGAGCCGCATTACCGCCCTGATTCGTGCACGTGTAGGTAGCCTCCCCGGTGACCGTCAGGGTTGCGCTCGCCGGGACGCTCCCCAGTCCACTGAAGTTGCCATTGGTCAGTGTCACCGACGCTCCACTAAAGGTGGCCGTCGGGTACGTCTTCACGTTGACCGCCCCCATAGCGAGGCCGGCCGTGAGAATCAGCGCGCCGATCGCAGCGGCGCCAATACCGGATTTTCTAGTCACGGGCACAAACTCCTTCTATCGGCGAGGCCGATTCGCTTGAGGCCGCGAGAGGTGCTTGGTCGGGTCACGCCTGGCGACCCGCTCGATCCGGGCAGTGGGTCGAAATTCGACCTTCCCCCTGACTGCAGCCGATGACGCTCTCGCCCCGTCAGGCTCAACACGAGCCTCGAGCGCCAATCGAGGCTAGTACTGAGGTCCGGTGCAAGTCCTGCTAGAAAAGTGCGAAATGGTGCGATTTAGCACAACTTGAGGGAGGGCGCCGCTCAGCCGCGGCGAGCAAGGCTCCAGTTGATCCCAAGCTCTTTGGCACGGCGCGCAGCAGCGAGCCGGCCACGAACGCCGAGTGCGCGATAGAGGCGCGTGAGGCGGTAGCGAACCGTCGCTTCGCTGGCGCCGACGGCATCCGCAATCTCGAGATTGCTCAGGCCCAACACCAGGTAGGAGAGCAGCTCGGCCTGGTCTGCCGTGAGACCGAGTTGACCGGCAGTCAGGACGACATCGACCGGGACCTGGCTTGAGCCGAGTGCCCGGACGAGGCCCTCGCGTATGGCCAGGCGCTCCATGCCGACCGGGGCGGAGCGAACTGCTTCGTTTAGCGTGAGTACCTGTTGATCGAGCCCGATGAACCAATCGGACAGACCGCCAATGACGATAGCGGCGGTGACCTCGGTGAACATCACGGAGAGGCCCTGCTCGCGTAGTGCGATGGGTAACACAAGGATCAGATACGCGATGGCAAAGCCGATGCCGTATAAGAGACCGCCTCTCGGCAGCCGGACGTGCGCGGCCCACCAGACTCCCGCGAGCACCAAGAGGTAGAAGGGCGAACCCGGCGCGCCCGTGCCAGCCAGGAATACGGCCATGCCGCCCGCGTCGAGCAAGACGGTACTGGTGGTGAGCCGGCGGCCAATCGTGGCCATTCGAAGGAAGCTGAATGCGGCCACGACCGCTGCCCAGACGGGAAGCTGATCCGCCAGATGTGGCTGCGGATGCAGAGCCACGATGACCAGTGATGCGGCAAGCGCGGCGTAGTGCGCGAGTGCCGTCGTCCATCGCGGATCGTCTAGGGAAAACGCGGCCAGGCGTCGGCTCAGCGAAGTCCCGCGCAGCCGGCGAATGATGCCTGAACCTGGCATCCCGTTCGCTGCCCGGGCCATCTGTTGTTCCCTCCGGACCGCTAGGTCATGGACGACCCATGTGTCAATGGCCAGGCCAAACCTGGCTCCGCCGGAGAGTGGGGCAGCTCAATGACCCCGGTAAATGCGAACCTAGTACGCACGTACCACACGCGTCAATGGAGTAGGCGACAGTCGAATCGCCTAATGTGCCGATTGTGGTGCCCGGCGTTCACCGGCGCGATCCGCGACGCCGAGCAGGCTTTCGCTCGGGCATCGGTGCAGGAACCAGGGCCATCTCGACGACCGCGACGACCAGAAGCATCAGCCCAATCAGCTGAAGTCCAAGTCGGCTCTGGGATCCCGGGTAAGGTGCTGCAAAGGCCGTGTCCGGGAAGCGCTGGGGAAACTGTCTGGCGATGCCGGCCGCCACGTAGGCGCTCAGCGCCCCACTGCGCGTGAATGCGCCGCGCTGGGTAGCATAGGCCGCCGCGTAGCTACCGCTGACGTACTGGTCGGCCTCCTTCAGGAGGTCGGTCGTATGCGCCGTGATCAATTGCGAAAGGGTGGTCCGCGAGAGCAGCGGGCTGGCTCCCGCCAAAAAGCCGACGAGCGAGTTGCCGTACTGGTGGAGGTCCTGGGCGGCGGTCGATCGCGCGGCTGTGTCGCCGCCTTTCCTGGCACCAACGTACGCCAGGTAGAGGTCCCCGAATTTCCGCCCCGCCGCCGCCGCGGAGGCGTCCACCGCACCGCCATATGCCGATGAGATCGCTGCAGTCAGATCGCGGGTGGCCTGGTTCAGGCCCCCCGTGGCTGCGGCAAGATCGGCCGCTCCATTGACCTTGGCACGCATCGCCAAGGCAGCGAGCTCGGTCTGTGCACCGAAAAGGCGGTCGAGGTTGATTCGGAGGTCGGTGGCAGCACTGAAGGCCGACGCTCGACCCGGGAACCGATCTGGCGATTGCGCCACGATGGCGGTGGCGAGCGCGTCGCCGATCATGAACATGTGCTGGTACGTTTCGAGGATGGCTGGATACGCCTCCCCAAAGCGTGACGCTTCAAAGCTGGCGACCTGCTCGAGCTGCTCGACGTGCTCGCGGATCAGCCCCTCCACCGCAGCTTCCGGTAGCTGAACAGCACCCGCCAGCAACGTGCTGAATGTGACGACGTACTGATGCAGCTGGGTGTCCGCGAGTTTGGCGGCGCTGGTGTCCTTCTTACTCAGCGCGCGTGCGTAGTCCACCAGGAATGCGATGTGATTGCGCCACTGCTCGGCAAAGGCGTTGGCTGCGTCTTTGCCGTAGACGCTCTGGATCGCGGCCACCAGATCGTTGGTGTTCGCGTCGAGCGTGTCAGCGGCCGCATCGAATTCCGGCCCCGGCGTGAGGCCGGTGCGCATCACCTGGACGATGAGGAAGGCGTGCTCCGCCAGGACTCGGTCGAGAGCAACGCGCAGCTGCGTGGCAGGGGCCTCAGAGGCAGTTTCCTTGGCTGCGACAGGCATCGCGAGCCCCGTCCCCAAGAGCCCGCAGACGGCTGCGGCCACAACGAGTGGGCGCCATCTCATCGGTCTATGTCGGAAAGCGGCGTTCGCTGAATCACTGTTGGACACGAAGATTGTCGAGGAACAGCTGGGTCTGGGACGGCATCCGTGAGGCACGGACGCAGAGGCTGTGCTGATCGGAGGAAGAACTCGCGGCGGCAAGGTCGAGGCTGTCGACGAACAGCGTTCCCAGCCCTCGCTCGCTGACATCGATCACCTCGCGGGTCCCCGGCATCCACTCCGCGCTCACCCGGTACCAGCGCTCCGCGGAGAGCCGGCGAAGGACCCGTTCCGGAATGCTGGCGACCGTCACAAAGCCATCTGGCGCGGTAGCGACCAGTTCGAGCGATCCAGCCGTGATTGGTTCCTCGACGTACAGGTCCAACGTAACCGATACGCCGCCCGCGCTGAGGTGATCGTTGGCGAGGCAGAACCCATCCGGCCCGGCTCCCGAGAAGCGGATGCTCCGATCGAATGGGGACGGGAAGGACGCGACTTCAGCGTGACCGATGACCCGGGCGAGATCGCTAGAGGCGCCCGCCAGTGGGCCGATTCGCAAGACGTCAAAGTTGAGCATTGCGACCAAAGCGCGGACACGCGTGGAGGCATTGGGGGCAGGTGTTGCCTCGGC
>VBJP01000226.1 GCA_005880165.1 Chloroflexota bacterium
CCGGTTGGCGTCTTCGAGCAGAAGCCGAACACACCGTCGGGATCGGATATGAGGGAGCTCGCGCAAGTTCCCATCTTCCAGCGGGCTGGCGCCCGAGAGCTCGAACAGCTCGGCAGTATCGCCAGGCGAGAGAGCCTCAAGCCGAACACCGTGGTGTTCTTTCAAGGGGA
The DNA here is from genome assembly GCA_005880165.1 of Chloroflexota bacterium. Lineage (GTDB taxonomy): Bacteria > Chloroflexota > Limnocylindria > QHBO01 > QHBO01 > CF-82. The sequence continues at coordinate 171 of VBJP01000226.1, forward strand.
CCGAGCCGACAAGCTCTATGTCATCCTCTCGGGGGGCGCGAAGGTCTACCAGCAGGCGGAGGACGGGAGGCAGAAGATCATCGGCACACTGGGGCCGGGAGAGATCTTCGGCGAGCTCACTCTGCTGGACGGCCGCGAGCGCTCGGCGACGGTCGAGACGATCGACGAAACCGAGATGCTGTCGATGGCGCACCGCGACTTCCACACCCTCGCCACGAAGAACCCCGATATCCTCTGGCGGGTGATGGAGGTGCTGTGCGAGCGCATCCGCGGGCTGAACGAGGAGACGCTCAATCTCGCCTTCGAAGAGCTTCCCTGCCGCGTCGTGCGGGTGCTCAACGAGCTCGTCGACAAGCACGGCAAGCCCGGAGCCGAGGGCCGCATCGCCATCAAGACGACCCCCGCCGACATCGGCAAGAGGGTAGGGTGCGACCGCCAAGAGAGCAACCGAGTGCTCAAGATGCTGAGCAAGCGCGGTCTGATCGTGCTCGACGCTGACGAGGTCGTCATCCCCGACGCCCGAGCGCTGAAGCGCGCCCTGGAGTACGCGCGCGAATGGTTCTAGCGCGAGGTGGCAGCATGGCGGCCGAGCGGCGAGCTCGGCTCGCCGGGCTCGCCTCCGCGCTGCTGCTCGCGTCGTTGCTCGTGCCGAGCAGCGCTGACGCGCATGAGCGTTTCGTCAAGCACCGACTCAAGGCGCCGCTGCACGACGAGTTCTTCCTCCAAGGGCCGGGCTTGATGGGGATCCATCCCGACCTCTTGCGCATCGGAACCACTGTCTTCGCCATCTTGGTGGCGTTCATGCTCCTCTGGTACTTGCGCGAGCCGATCGGCGAGATCGTCGAGCGGCGCATCGTGCGCCGAGTCGGTAGCGCCGCGCAGCAGATCGTGCACCAGCTCGCCGGCTTCCTCACCGACAAGCCGGTGCGCGCCAGGTGGTTCCAGGTGCTGCGCGAGTGGTGCGTCATCCTCTTCCTGCGCAGCCCCGGCCTGGTGCTGATGTACTCGGCCACCAACGACTCGCTGGTGATGCCGAGCTACCCGCTCGATCCTGCCTCGGCCGACATCTTCAAGTTCATCCAGGTGGGCTTGGCCATCTTGATCCTCACGCAAACGGCGCTGCCCTTGTGCGGCGCGGTGATCTTCGGCACGTGGATCTACCTGTTCCGCTGGGGTTGGATGGTCGCGATCGACGCGATGCCGGTGCTGACGGTCGCGGTCATCTACGTCACCTCGCCATGGCAGTCGCACAAGCTCGCCATCACCGACATCAACGAGAAGCAGATGCGCTGGCTGCGATTCACGCTCGGCATCGGCTTCTGGGCGCTCGGCTGGCTCAAGCTCTACAACCACGACCTCATCGCGGGCGTCGCCGACAGCTACCCCAACGTCATGAACGACCCGATGGTGAGGCTGCTGAAGGTGGGCACGAGCCCGGATTGGCCGCGCGAGACCTGGGTGGCAGCCTTTGGCCTGGCCGAGGTGATGACCGGCTTCTTCGTGGTGGTGGGCGTCTTCAGCCGCGTCTGGACGCTCATCATGGCCTTCGTATTCACCAAGCTCATGCTGGTGGATTTCGGCTGGAACGAGATCCCACACATCTATCCGATCGCGGCGCTGCTCGCGGTGATGACCTCCAACAAGCTCACGAGCGAATTCGACCGCATCGAGCAAATCGAGGAGCGGCTCGGGCGCAGCGGCAAGTCGCTCAAGCAGGCGCTCACGATCCTGGGAGCCTCCGTGGTCGTCGCCTTCCTCGTGGTATTTCCGATGCTGTACGCCACTACCTTTCTCGACCGATCGAACCTTTAGGCTGGTTAGCCCGAGGCCGCGGCGGTGACCTTCGCCTCTTTCCGCCAGATCGTGGTGCTGACCCTGCTCACGGCCGGGTTGCTCTTCGGCATCGACCGCATCAAGAATCCGCGTCGCGCCATGATCGGTAGCGAGGGCGCGGCGCCGGCGCCCGTGGCCGATAAACCGACGCTCCACCTTTGGCTCGGTCACCCGAGCTGCGGCGGCTGCCTCACCGGGCTCGAGGAAGCGCTGTCCGAGGTGGCCTGGCTCGAAGCACCGAAGGTGCTCGAGAAGCCGCCGACCCCTGAGCAGGCGAAAGAGACGCCGGACGTCGTCAACGGGTACCGGCAGCAGGTGGTCGTGGGGATCAAGGACCCGGAGCGGAACCTCAGGAACGTCGATTTCGTGGCCGCGCTCGCCGCGCTGCACAAGGCGGGGTTCAGCGCCGCGCAGATGGAGTTTTCAGGGCTGCCGCACTACAGGCTCGAGGCGGAGCTGGCGCCCATGTGCTCTTCCCCCGCCTGCGTGGCGGGTACGCGGCAAGCGATGGACGAACTCGTGCGCGCGAGCAAGCCGAAGGGCTGGTTCCGCTGGCTCGACAGCTACAGGGTCGACCGCGTCAACGGTGCGCTCGTGATCTATCCGAGGATGAACGCGACCGTCGATTTGATGGAAGTCCTCGGGGCCATCAACACCATCGGATTCGAGGCGGGCTCGCTCACCGTTCACGCGCACGGCGCCAACTAGCTAGCACCGCGCGCGCGGTCCACACGAGTAAGGGAGGCCTCCGCTGAAGACGATTCGCTCGACACTGACGGCCTCGCCGCCGACACTTGGAGCGCGTCCTGACGATTGAGGTCCAGGTACGCTTCGACGCACTGCCGGCAGTCCTGCGTGGCGAGTATACAGCCATTGGCCGAGCGGTGCGTGACGTTGTAACTGAGCCGGGACTGATTTGCCCTCGGAATGCCGCGGCGCTCGCTCGGCTAGCGCCCCTACCTCGCTGCGTCGCCCATGGTCTCGAACCCCACCCGCTCCGCCAGCGCCGTCCGGATCTGCGATACCGCCGCTTCGGCCGCCCCCTCGCCAGCGGCGATGATCGTAGTCGCATCGCCGAACTGTAGAAACCAGAACTCTCTCAGGTCGGGGTGCACGATCGCATCCGCCCCGAGCGCCGCCGCTGCTGCGAGGCGATACCACAGCGCCTGAAACGAGCGGACCGACACATCGACGGTTTCGATCCCAAAGCGCAGCCGCCGAAGCGGCAAGAAATCGGCGATCCAGCGGGCGCGCCCGAGGAGGCTGCCCACGGGGTCCGCCGCGACCGGGTGCAAGGATGGGATCGGTTGCGCCGCGATCACGAAGTCGGCGCCCAGGTCCCGCACGCGGTCGACGGGCACCGGGTTCACCATCGCCCCATCGACCATCACGCGCTCGCCGACCACGCAGCACGGGAAAATGCCCGGCATGGCGAAGC
>VBJP01000048.1 GCA_005880165.1 Chloroflexota bacterium
GACCTCGTGGCCGTAGCTGGCCAGCTCCTTGGCGACAGTGAGGCCCGCGGGTCCGGCCCCCACCACCCCCACGCTCCTTCCGGTCTGGGGCGCCACCTGGACGTTGTCGGGCATGTTGTTGCCGTAGTGCCAGTCGACGAGGAAGCGCTTCATGGCCCGGATGGCGAGCGGCTTGTCGATGTCGGCCCGACGGCAGGCCTTCTCGCACGGCGCGCTGCACACGTAGCCGCAGATGGCGGCGACCGGGTTCGGGTCGCGGGCGAGGATGTATCCCTCCTCGAAGCGACCCTCCGCGGCAAGCATCAGGTAGCCTCGGCAGTTCGTGTTCACCGGGCAGCCTTCCTGGCACTCGATGTTGCACTGCAACCAGTCGACGCCAACTTCGGCTGTCTGGAACCGAAGCGGAATTGCGTTCTCTGAGATCACTAGCGTTCGCTCATCGGGTCCGATTTGGAGGCTGGAGGAGGTCGCCAGCAAGGTTTGGGCGGGGTGCCAGGGGAACGTTGGGGTGCGCTTCCTGGAGAGCCGGACGAGGAGCCGCGCAAGGAGCCACCGCGAGCCGATGCTACCGTTCGCCGCTTCGGCGTGTCAAAGAAGGGCGCGCCGCGTCAACGGAAGAAGTAGGCCTCCATCACGCGCCGGGTGATGGGCGCGGCAAAGTCTCCCCCGGTCCCCAGGGGCACGGTCACCACCACGGTGGCGACCGCGATGCTCGGGCCGTTCATGGGCGCGAAGGCCGGGAACCAGGCGTCGGGGTCGGGCCCGCCCGTCTCCGCCGTGCCGCTCTTCCCGGCAGCGGCGATGGGAAAACCGGCGAAGGCGTTGGTGGCCGTTCCGAGCGGCGAGGTGACCACGGCGCGCAGCGTGGTGACCACGAAGTCCATCACCGGCCGCGTGAGCGGGATCTTGCGATGCACCGTTGGCTTGCCCTGGTACACGACCTGCCCGTTCGGCAGCGTCGCCTTCAGGACGATGCGTGGGCGCCAGAGCGTGCCTCGATTGCCCCATGCGGCGTAGGCCATTGCCTGCTGGAGCGGCGTACCCAGGAATGACCCCTGCCCGATCGCCAGCTGGATCTGGTCGAAGGGCCCGTACGGGGAGTACTTCCCAGTCCATCGCTTGTGCGTCTTGAAGTAGGCGGCGTCCGGGAGGACGCCAGGGCTCTCAGCCAGGAACGCGATCCCGGTCGGCTGGCCGTAGCCGAAGCTCGCCTGCAGATCGGTCAGGGCGGTCCTGTTTCGCTCGTACACAAGGATGCTGAGCGGCATGTAGGTCGTGTTGCAGCTAAGCGCCATCGTGTCGACCCACGGTCGGAAGCCGGCGAGGGACTCGCGCATCCAGTTCTTGAAGGTGAATCCCGAGTACGTCCAGGTGCCGGGGCAGAGCATGCGCGTCGCCGTTGTGACGGTCCTCGTCTGCAGCGCGGCGCCAAGGGTGAATGGCTTGAACGAGGAACCGGTCGGATATGCGCCGAGGACCGCCTTGTCCATGATCTGCTCCTGGCCGGGCCTGGCGAGGGGGAAGCCGCGCAGGGTCGTGCCCAGGGTCATCGCGTTCGGGTCGAACGCCGGGAGTGAGGCGAGCACCCAGACCTCGCCAGTGCGCGGGTCCACCGCGGCGTTGCCGACCCGTGGATAGCGGCTCATGGCTGCCTCGGCGGCTCGCTGCAGGTCCGGGTGCAGGCTGATGGTGAGCGTTGCGCCGGGAATCACAGGCGTGTGGAAGACCGTGACGGGGTCCATGCCGGGTCGTTCGGCGAGGAGCTTGAAGCCTGGCGTCCCGCGAAGCAGCGCCTCAGCGCCGTGCTCAAGCCCGCTGCGACCGACCCAGTCACCTGGCCGGTAACCCTTGGCCGAGAGCGTCTTGAGGTCCTCCGCGGTCACCTTGCTGACGTAGCCGATGGCCTGGCCTGCCAGCGACTCCTGCGGATACACGCGCATGCCATCGCGCCGGGTCATGGCGAACACGGTCCCATTGCGGGACACGATCCTGCCACGAGGCGAGGTCTGCCTGGTCAATGCGAGAGTGCCGTCGCTGCCCAGTTCGGGGAAGAGCAGCTCCGGGTTCCAGCGCACCTGCCACGTGGACGCGCCCTGACCCAGCATCATCGTGCGTTGCAGGCTCATCTCGCCCAGCAGGTCGGTGGAGAAGGCGAGGCTGACCGGCACCGCCATTCCCGGCACTGGGCCGGCGGCAAGCGACTCCTCCGAGCCCGATGGCGAAACGCCAGGCGTGGCGGAGGCGCTGGGCGTCTCAGAGGCGCTCGGCGCGCCGGAGAGGCCGGGCGTACTGGAGGCCCCGGGCTGCTGCGAACCCCTGGCGACAGCTGCGGGGAGGCGCGCCTCGGGTGGCAGCGCGGCAGGCTGCGGGTCGCCAGGGGTCGCCACCAGGCCGGTCTCGTGCACGAGTGTGGCGAACTGACGATGGAGTGCGACGAAGCGAGCGTGCCCGACCCTAGCCTGGTCGATGGGCGCGAGCAGGTCCCACATCGCCTCGAAGTTGCCGGCCGTCCAGGCCGCCAGGTATTGCTGGGCTGTGAGCTTTGCGGCCGCGGCTGGCGGCGTGGGAACCGGTGTCGGGTATGGAGTCGGTGCCGGTCCAGAGGAGCAGGCGCTGAGCGTCACGAATCCAGCGAGCGCCAGGATCGCGAGCTTTCCGGTGCCTGGCGCGCGGCCTTCCAAGAGGCTCCCCCAACGGCTCGTCATCTCGCCAGCATCACGCGCCGGAACCCCTCGGCCGCTCGATAGCCGGCTCGCTCGCCGAGCTCCTCTGCCGTGCGACGAAGCCATCGCTCGGTTTCGGTGAAGCTCGTGAACTGGCTCTCGTGGCAGCGCAGCGCGGCGATCTTGCGGTCGAGCGTGCCCCCGATGTCGACCAGCTGGTTCGCCTCGTTCGTGCTCCACAGGAACATCTCTGCCACCTTCCAGGGCTGGAGTCCGGCGTCGATGTGCTCCCGGAAGTTGAGTGGATCGCGAGCGGTGGGAAAGACGGCGTCCACGGTGACCATGCCCACCGCGCGATGATCGGGATGGTTCACCCATTCGTTGTTGACGAAGAGCACGGTGGGATCGTGGCCCATCACGATTTCGGGTTGGAACCGGCGGATCGCGTACGTGATTCGTTCCCGGAGCGGCAGGCTGGGCTCTACCTGGCCGTCTGGCTCATCCAGGAAATCGACGCCTGACACGCCAATCTCAGCGGCCGCCGCGCGCTGCTCCCCTGTGCGCCGTTCGCCAAGCTCTCGCGGATCGACAGAAGGGTCGTCGCTGCCCTTGTCCCCGCGTGTCACGAGGAGATACCGAACCTGGGCGCCGCCATCGACCCAACGCGCTACCGTTCCCGCGGCCCCGAACTCGATGTCATCCGGGTGGGCGGCGACGACGAGCACCCGCTCGGGAGCGGGCAATCGGTCGATCGCCATCGGTCAGGTGAGCCGGGTCGTTGATGAAGGCATGCGCTGATGGAGCGGAGCGACTTTGGGCCGAGCCATCGTAGCAGCGGATCGCTGCCCTCTCTCCGACCCTGTATCAGACCAGCCGTGCGGGCTCCGCCGCGAGGCCGTTCGCGATCGCAATGCTCGTGCGCTCCCCCTCAACGGAGGCCATCGACGGCCGCGTCATCGAGGGAAGCCGAACGAGCCGGTCCTGAGGTCCGGCGAGGGAACGCTCTGCCCACGCGGCGACTTCGGCGTCGTGACTGAAGAGGATGACCTGTCGCTCGGCACTCAATGCGTGCAGGACCGAGAGGAGCGCCGAACGTCGCTCGCCGTCCGCCTGGGCTGTGACCTCGTCGAGGATGAGAGGCGCGGTCTCGTCGGTGGTGACCAGGTGCTGAGCCATGGCCACCCGCAGCAGCAGGTAGACCTGCTCACAGGTGCCTTCGGAGAGCAGCCTAGCTTCTCGCCAGATGCCCGTCCGCGTCTCCTTGACCTGGATCGCCAGGTCGGCGGGATCGACGCTGACGTCCAGGTAGGCTCCGCCGCTGACGGTGGGGAGCCACCGGCGCACGGCATCCGCGAGGATCGGCGCCAGGTCGCGATGCACACGCTCCTGCGCGAGTCGCAGGAGTCGAAGGGTCTCGTCGATCGTCCGCGCCGTGGATTCCACGCCGGCCAGCTCCTCCGCGGCAGCCGTCACTGCCTCCTCTGCCTCGGCGACGTCGGGGAGGGATCGAGCGCTCGAATCCAATGCTCCCCGAAACTCAGCCGCTTCCGCCTCGGCCGCGGCCAGGCTACGACGCCGCTCGTCGATGACTCCCTCGAGGTCGGGACCTGGTGGAAGGCTCGCCGATGCGGGCGCCACTGCGGCCTCCAGCCGCGTGGCGATCTCCGCGCGCCGCACCGCATCGTTCAAGAGGTCAGATAGGGTCCCCCCGCCGAGCAGCGTTTCCAGCTCGTGCCATTCCTCGACCGCCGTCCGGCTTGCCCGCAGCGCCGATGCCTGCTCCTGCTGCCAGCGCCGCAGCGCTTCGCAAATCTGCGGGGGATCCGCCCCGACATGTGGAACTCCAACCGCGTCGGCCGCCTCGCGTAGCGCGCGCATGGCTTCGTCAACCGCCTGCCTGCTCACGGCCAACGACGCCTCGGCGAGCCTCCGAGCGGCCAGCTGCGCGCCGAGCGACTCACGGGTGGCCGAGGCCGCCGCCTGCTCGGCACGCCTCTCGCAGCTGGAACGATAGTCCAGCCAGGCAGACCACGCGTCGCCCCCGCTGACGGCACCGCGCTCGGCCAGCATGCCCAGGAGGAGCTCGCGCGCGGCGATCAGACGCTCGTCGAGCTCGCGCCGTCGCGCTTCCCAGAATGCCGCGTCCTGCCTGTCGCGCGCCGCGACCTGGGCACGGCCGCCAAGCATACGGGCGACGCCCCACGTCGCGGCGACCAGGCCCGAGGCCACGCATGCCACGGCCGGCAAGGGCTGTCCCATCCACGCCAGCAGCAGACCGCCAGCAATGAGGGCGGAAGGCACGACCAGCGAGTGGGCGGCGCGGCGGTCGTCGGTTTGGACCTGCGTATCCGGTGTTGGGGACTGGCCCATGAGCCGGTTCGCCTCTTGGGCAAGGTCGAGGTCGCGCAGCGCATCGGTGACGTGTGGATGGGGCGCGACGTCGCCGTCCGGCGGAGGCGGCAGCGCCTGCAGGTCGGCCGCGAGCACTGCGCTCGGTGGGCCGACCAGCTCCGGGGAGGCGGGACGTCGCTCCCAGGCGGTGATCGCCGCCACCACGAGGTCAGCGCCTCCTTCGCGTGAGAGGAGGGTTGGCCGTTGTGGGTATCGACTGGCCAATCCCGAAGCGCGGGTGGCTCGTCGATCGCTCTCCGCAGCAAGATACCGAGCTTGAGCGGCGAGGGCAAGATCGAGCTGCAGGTTGGCCTCTTTCACCGTTCGCGCTGACTCCTCGACGCGGGCTCGCTCCGCAAGATGCTCGGCGTGCCTGGCCTGCGCCGCGTCGCGGTGCTCGAGGGCGGTGGCGAGCCTGACCCT
>VBJP01000051.1 GCA_005880165.1 Chloroflexota bacterium
CAGGTTGGCCGTCGGCTCGTCGAGCAGGATGAGCCCCGGCCGCAGGGCCAGCATGCCGGCGATCGCCAGGCTCTGCTGCTCGCCACCCGAGAGCTGGGTCGTCGGCCGATGGCGTCCGTAAGGGAAGCCCACCGCGTCGAGTGCCGCGTCGACGCGCGGCCAGATCGCCTCGGTGGGCACGCAACGGTTCTCGAGCCCGAAGGCGATGTCGTCTCCAGCTCGCCCCATCACCAGCTGCGTGTCCGGATCTTGGAAGACGATCGCCACGCGGTCGCGGGCATCGGCCGGCGGACGACCGTCAAGCAGCAGGCTCCCCTGTGACTCCGCGCCGCCGGTGGCCGTCAGGAGTCCCGCCAGCCCCAGCAGCAGCGTGGACTTGCCGGCACCTGACGGGCCGAGGAGCAGGATCCGCTCGCCCGGGTCGACGCGGAGATCGATGCCGCGCAGGGCCCACGCGCTGCGTCCGGCGTGCCGCCAGCCCCAGCCCCGCGCCTCGATTCCAGCGGGGCGCGGGGCAGCGGCCGCGGCGAGTGTCACGCGGCTGAGGGTAGCGTCAGATGGGTCGCTGCGACTGCCCGGAGGGGAACGGCGCCAGGACGCCGGTCTGCGCGAGCGCGCGCACCAGCAGCCAGGACCCAAGCCCCGCGATGAGGACGGCGCTGATCAGCATGAAGAGGCCGTAACCGAGCTGCACCCCCAAAGCCGTTTTCGCGTAGTACACGGGCATGTCGTGCAACCATTCGCCCACAGCCGATCCGCCGGCGGCGAGCACGGCCATCGGCAACCCAAAGGCCCGATAGAAGAGGACGGCAAACACGATCTCGGCCCCAGCTCCCTGCACGGCGCCGGAGAGGACCGTGTCCAGGCCCCACTGCGAGCCAAGCAGCGCCGAGACTATGGCGGCCAGGACTTCCGCGAAGAGCGCGGCGCCCGGCTTGCGAATCACGAGCATGGCGAGCACCCCGGGCACCAGCCACACCCCCGAAACAAGGTAGGCGAGCGGGTTGACCTGTCCCGAGAAGAGGGGCAGGGTCGCCACGTTCCAGGCCCAGAAAACCACACCGAACGCCACCGCGATCACGGCCGCGACCACGATGTCAACCGTCCGCCAGCCAGCTGGCTGGCCCATCTCTGTCATCACGCACCTTCCATGCTTGTGCCGATCTCGATGACCAGGAGTGAGCCGGCCCGGATCGAGACGGATGCCGGCTGCCCGATCACCACGTTCGACAGGCCCCGCGAGCGACCCATCAGGAGGGTCTCCTCGTCGAGCGCATACTGCAGGCCCCGAGTGGAGACGCCCATCGCGTCGCCCCCGAGCGGGAGCACCGTCACCGTCTCCCCCAGCCCGGCCTCGATCACCAGGCTGCGATTGCCGCTGATGCCACGCACCAGGGTCGAGCTGCGCTGCAATCGGACGTCAACCTGGGAGAAGGCTGGGTCCACCAGGAGCATCACGTTGGCCAGCTCATGGTCAATGCGGCTACCGCCGAAGGCGCCGAGCAGCACCACCCGATCCGCGCCCGCCCTTATTGCCGCCTCCACCGCGAGCTCCGTGTCGGACGCATCCTTCTCGGCTGGGTGACGGACGAAACGCGTTCCAGGTTCCTGCAGTCGCTCGATGTCGCGCCGATCGAGCGAGTCGAGGTCGCCCACCACGAGATCGGGCCGCAGGCCCTGCGCAGCCAGCCATCGAGCGCCGCCATCGGCAGCGACGAGGAGGTCCGCACCCCGTGCTGAGCCTGCGTCCCCGGACGCCGGCTCGCCATCGGCTACGACCACGGCCAGCACGTCTCGCGTCGCTCCCTTCCGGCGCCGACGCACTGCGTCCGGCGCCCCCATCGGCTCATGAGAACGACGAACGGCGCACTCCACATGAATGCGCCGCGAAGGTGGTCACCGACTCCCTTCGCTGGCATGACCCAGATCAGGTTCGAGGGTCTGCGGTCGCCCGCACTCTCAGCGCTCTCGCGCTCCCCTGTCGCTCTTGAGCTGTTCCAGCCAGCCTAGCACGCGTGGGATCATCGAGCGATGACCGATGCGGGCCATCCGAGCGTACAGAGAGTGCTCGATGCGGCGGCGGAGCAGGGCCTCCGTATCGAGATCCGCCGCTTCCCCCAGGGCACCCGGACAGCCGCCGATGCGGCACGCGCGGTCGGCTGCAACGTGGGGCAGATCGTGAAGTCGCTCGTCTTCGTCGCTGATGGGCAGCCGATTCTGGTGTTGGTCTCCGGAGCAGACCGCGCCGACCTGGACCTGCTGTCGGCGGCGCTGGGCACCGCCAAATCCAGCGCGAGCTCGCCGATTCGGCGCGCCACCCCAGACGAGGCGCGCGACGCGACGGGTTACTCGATCGGCGGGATTCCGCCGCTCGGCCATGCGCGAGTGCTACCGGTCCTGATCGACGAGGGACTTCTCCGGCACGAGGTGGTGTGGGCTGCCGCCGGCCTCCCGGACGCGGTTTTTGCGGTCGCTCCCGACGATCTCACCCGCGCCGCGCGAGCCCGGATCGTGGCGGTCTCTAGGGCCGATCCGTCTGGATCGTGACCTGAGTCCGATCGCCTACGAGCTCCGCCAGCACCTGCCAGATCGTCCCCGTCCGACCGCGAAACCGGATGAGAGCGGCGCGCTCCGCTGGATAGGCACCCACGATCGCGAAGCCCGCATCGGGGAGCGCGCGAGTGTAGAAGTCATAGGCGGCGCTGCCGACGACCGGCACGGTCCATCGGGCGATCAGCGTGGCATCGTCGGGGAGGGCATCAGGCTTCGCGCCGGGCATGATCGGAAATCCGGCCGGGATGGCCGGCCTGGTCGAAGGCGGTGATCCTGTCGCGCTTGTGGATGGAAGGCCGCCGCCCACGCTCGATGCAGCCACGGGCGACGTGCCTCCCTCCTCCTTTGTCGTGCAGCCGGAGGCGGCCGCGGCCAGCAGCAGAACCGCCGCGCCGCGGCCGATGAACCTCACTCCTGCGGCTCACCAAACCTGGAGTTGAGGATGACCTGGATCGGCACGTGGAACGATCCGAGCCGCGGCCAGTCGAACCAGCGCAGGCTGTTCGCCAGCAGGTCGAATGGCTCGTCATACACCCCTGGCGGGCTTTCCGCGTGCAACCCGAAGGTGAATCGACCCACGCCGCCCGGCGGCACCGCATTCTGGTCGACGTTGGTCGCAACCCAGCTCGACGGCCAGTCGAGCGCGCTGAATTTGCTGTCGCGCGTCGGAGGGTTCCAGGTGCCCAGCAGCACTCGACCGGTCCCGATGTTGTTCCGCCAGGTTCGACCACCCGCGTTCACGAACTCCACCCAATGCGTGACGGTCGTGTAGCGCTTGATCACCTCTGTGCCGCTGTTCGACTCGCGAAGGTACGTGGCCAGGAAAGGAACGCGCCCGGGGTTCGTGGTGAACCGCTTCTCGAAGATGGGATCCACCGACGTCCAGCGACCGTTGATCACAGCGCGCATCTCGAAATGAAGGTGCGCCCCGTAGCACTGACCGCTGCAGCCGGAATCCGCGATCCATTGACCTGCGGCCACCGTCTGGCCTACCGACACGCGCGCGCCGTTGAGGCCCAGGTGGTAGTAGAGCGTCCGTCGCCCATCGGCGTGCGAAACGAGCACGTAGTTCCCGTTGGTGCCGAACTGCTGGGTGCCGAAACCCTCGAACAGGTCGATCACCGTTCCGTCCCGTGAGGCGGCGATTGGGCTGAGCACCGCCATCGGGTAGTCCATGCCCGTGTGGCCGTCATAGACGCGGCCGTAGTGGAGGTTGCAGTCGGTCCACAGGACATTCGCCCAGTCGCGCTGGTAGCAGATCCGAGGATCGCGATCGACACCGTAGGAGAGCGAGATGGACGGGTCGTAGAAGGGGAGGGTGTAGTCGTCGGTGGCCAGGGCGCGGCTGGCGCTCGCAAGGGAGACAGCCAGGGCGAATGACAGACCAATACACATGCGGCCGATCATGGCTGGCACCTACCCGCACAGTTCGCCCAGCCCACGGTGGCGGTTCCGAAGCGGTCGAGCTCGGTGCCGTCAGAAGCCAGCAGCAGGGTCTGCCCGTCGCGCAGGACCAGCAGCGAGCTTCCGTCGCGCGCCAGGCGAGGAAGCTCCCCCGGCCCGAGGCGTTGCGCTGTGCCGCGGAGCACGTCGTGCAGGTACACCTCGCCTTCAACCGTGTAGGCGATGCGCGATCCGTCGTCGGCGAGCGAGGCATCGATCGCACTCGGGTCGAGGCTGGCCAGCCTGCCCGACGCCCCATCCTTCACGCGGTGCACCTCCACGCCTCCGCCGAAGACGTGCGTCGTCACCGCAATCGAGGAGTCCGCCAGCTCGGCTGCCGAGAAGACGAAACCATCCTCGCTATCAACGGGAACCGCCCGTCGCGTGTCGGGAGCCAAGCGGACGACCACTGATGCGAACGGCTTCTCGATCGAAGCGGCCTCAACCAGGAGCAGCTGGCCCGAGCGTGTGAAACGGACCGAGCCCGTGTACGGGCCAGCCGCAAGCGATGAGGCGGCTCCTGTCCTGGCCTCGATGCGCCACAGCCGACCAGAAGCATCGACCGCGGCCAGCCACGAGCCGTCGGGCGCGAATGCAGCGCCGGCCACGCCGGCCAGGCCGGTGTGCACCTGCGAGCCGTCGGGGAAGCTGATGACCAGGCCGCCCTCCGGATCGCCGACGCCGTCCGCGACGATGAGCGCTCCGGTGGGGGCGCTATCCAGGACGCGCCCATAGGCGCGACGCGCCTGCTCGGACGCGGGCAGCGCCGACGAATCGATCCTGGTGGCGGGCAGCTGGAGCTCGAGGAGCTCGCCGCCCTGCTCGGAATGGCGGACGACGCCGACGATCGACCCCGAGGCGCGTGCCTGGTCGGCCGTCTTGACGGTGGCAGTGGGTGGCGGATCGGCGCTTGCGATCTGCGCGCCACTCAGGGAGGCGACGCTGATGATGATGAGAATCGGGACGGCAGTTCGAAGGGGTGTGCGGCCGCCCCGGGCTGATCGATGCCTGACGGACATCGGAGACCTCCGTTCGGATGCGTGTTGGCTGCGACCGATGACGGAGCTCTCGTTGGCGTCGGGGACCTCCCTGCCGCGGCGACCGGACCGGCCGTCCGTGCTCGCAGGTGCCACGGTATCGGGGCCCGCTTATTGCCGGATTACCGGGATAGACTCATACGCGATGCCCCCGCTGCCCGTCGTCCTCTTCGGCAGCGCGCTGCTGGGAGCGCTCCTCCTTGCCGCCGGCGCGGTCTGGATGCGGACGATCGGCGCTCAGATGGGGCTCGGGAGGCGACTGGCGGGTGCGCGAGAGATCGCGGTGGGCGACGCGGCAGGCCTGAGGCAGGCGCCGTCAAGGCCCCTCCGCGTCGCCGGCCGCATTCGTTGCCCAGACCCCCTCGTCGCACCCGACGGCGAGCGCCTGGTGGCCTATCACCGCGACGTCGATGTCCGGTCGCCGAAGGGCGGATGGCGCACCATCGAGCGGCTTCGGGAAACGCGCTCATTCGAGCTCTGGGACCATGCCGGATCGATGGTGTTGGATCCGGCGCTGGCCGCCGAGCCACTCGTCACGATTCCCCTCGTCTGGGAGGGTCGCCCCGACGAGCTTGGCGGTGAGCTGGCGTCGGGCCTGGCGCGGGTCGGTGCCGAAGAAGGTCCACCCGTCGCCGCGCGCGCGGTGACCCGCACGATCTCGGAGGTGGACCGTCTCCTCGTCCTCGCCCAGGTTCGGGTGACTGGCGTGGGTGGGGCACGCCTGGAGCCTCCCCCCGGTGGCTTCGTCATCTCCGCCCTCGAGCTCGACGCGGCCATGCGACTGCTGGGAGGCCCGCATCGTCGGCAGCTGGCCGTTGCGATCGCCGTCCTCGCCGCCGGCGGCCTGCTCCTGGTCGCGGGCGTCGTGGCCGGTCTGGCGAGCTTGATCGCCGCCGGCTGAGCGCGGGAGATCCGGGGTACCGGGCCGATCGGTACCAAGGGACCATCGAGCTCGTCTGTTCCCACTTCTACCATCCGTTGCACGGTTCCTCACAGAAGCTCCATTTCGGGGTCGAGAGGACCGATCGAACGGCGAGGGAGCCGAAGACGTGGCGTTTCACGCGCGGACCCGTGACGCGCACGATCAGGCACTCATCAGCGTCGCCCAGGCGGCGGCGCTGCTCGGCGTGCACCCCAACACGGTCCGCACCTGGACCGACTCGGGTCGTCTTCCCGCCTATCGCATCAACGCGCGCGGCGACCGGCGCTTCCGGCGTGGAGACGTTGAGCGCCTGCTCGCCGAGGGTGCTCTCACCGAGGAGGCGGTCGCGACCCACGATCCGTCGCAGCGGGACCACGAGCTCTCCGTCCTTGGCCGTCTCGCGCAGGGAGCCAGCGGGCCGAACCCCGTGGCCGTCTGCCGGGTGGCGATCGATGCGCTCCGGACGCAGTTTGGCTATGCGCAGGTCGCCATCTACCTGGCCAGCCGGGGAGCCCTTCGCCTCGAAACCCATGCGGGCTATCACGTCGCCCCCCCGTCGATGATCGAGGAGTTGGCGTTCGCCCAGCCCGAGACGTCCACCGAGCGGGACGGAGAGCCGATCACCGAGGCCCAGCTCGTCCTCAGGGCAGCGGGCGACCCACTGGGCCTGCTGGTCATCGCGGATCCCTCCGGGACGACACTCAGCCGCGCCCAGCTGCCCTTCCTGCGCACGGTCGCCGGAGCACTGGGGGTCGCCGTCCACAATGCCCGCCTCCTGTCGCGCGCTCGCCGCGAGGTGACGCGCTCCCGTGCGCTGCGGGCGGTCACGCAGGAGCTGACCGGTCAGCTCGACCTCGCCGCGGTGCTCGATGACATCGTCGATCGCACCCGCGCCCTCTTCGAAGCGGACAAGGCCGGGCTGTGGCTGGTGATCGAGGGCAACCACCCATTCCAGCTCGCCGCCTCGCGCGGCATCGGTGACGAGTTCCAGGCCCGTGTGCGCGGGCTCAACTTGCAGAGCGCCTCGGTTGGCGTGCGAGCCGTGCGGGAGCGGCGCACGTTCGTCGTCCACCACGCGGGCACCGACACGACCGCCGGTGAGATGCGCGGCACGTACGCGGACGAGAGCATCGAGACGGCCTGCCTCGTCCCGCTGGTCAGCCACGAGCGTACGGTGGGCGTCATCGGTCTCTACCACACGCGCGACCGCGAATGGCCGGAGGAAGAGCTGACCCTGGTGCAGTCGTTCGCCAACCAGGCGGCGGTGGCGATCAGCAACGCGCGGCTGTATCGGTCGGTCGCCGATCAGGCAGCGCGCATGCGCTCGATCCAGGACCTCTCGTCGCGGCTGAACCGGCTGACTGACGTGCAGGCCATCGCGGAGGCGATCGTCGCTGAGGCGACCACGCTCGCCGAGTTCCACGACATCCGCATCTACACGGTCGATTGGGAGAAGAGCACCTGCGAACCAATCGCGTTCACGGACCGGCTGCTGGGGGAGGGCGATTTCCGGGATCGACTGCGGGTCACGATCGGCGAAGGCTCCTTTACCGGCATGGTGGCGCAGACCGGCAAGCCGATGCTCATCAATGACGCGCTCGCCGACGATCGCGGCCACACCATCGACGGGACCGATGACATCGACGAGTCGATGCTGGTGGTACCGATGCTGTACGAGGGGCGCGCGATCGGGGTGGTGGCGCTCTCCAAGCTGGGCACCAACCAGTTCAGCACCGATGACCTGGCGACAATGTCGATCTTCGCCGGCTACGCGGCGCAAGCCATCGCCAACGCGCGCTCCTACGAGCGCCTCGAGGTCCAGTCAGGGGAGCTCGCGCGACAGCTGCAGTCGCAACGCCGCCTGCTGGAGATCAACGAGAAGCTGCTCTCGACCTTCGACCAGGCCAGCGTCCTCGAGCTGATCGCCGACGGGCTGCGCTCGGTGGTGACGTACGACAACCTGTCGATCTACCGCGCCGACCACCTGAAGCGAACCTTCGTCCCGGTCCTCACCCGCGAACGGCACGCGGCCGAAGTGGCGCGCTACATCATCCCGTTCGGCCGCGGCCTGATGGGCTGGGCCCTCGATCACGGCGAGCCGGTCCTCGCCAACGACGCTCTCAACGATCCCCGCGCGCTCCAGATTCCGGGGACGCCACCCGATCCTGAGGCGCTCTGCGTGGTGCCGCTCATCAACGACGGCGAAGCGATCGGGTCCATGAACATCGGGCGCATCGGACGGGAGGAGGCGTACTTCTCGGAGACCGACTTCGAGCTGATCAAGCTGTTCGCCGGACAGGCATCCATCGCCCTACGCAACGCCGAGGCACACCAGGCCGTAAGCATCCGCGCCGAGACCGATGCGCTCACCGGCCTGGGCAACCACGGTTCGTTCCAGCGCTACCTGTCGGACCTGCTCGAGAGCGCCGAAGCCGAGGCGCCAGACGCGCCGCGCATCGGCCTGCTGATGATGGATCTCGACCGCTTCAAGGACTACAACGACCGGCTGGGTCACCCGGCAGGTGACGCCCTGCTGCAGGCCATCGGCAGCGCCATCACCACCGCTGCGCGCACCGGCGACCGCGTCTTCCGCTACGGAGGCGACGAGCTGGCGCTGGTTCTGAGCGACGTGGACGCCGCCGACGCAGCGGTCGTCGGCGACCGGATCCGCCGGGCAGTCGCTCGCCTGAGCGCGGCGGAGGCGACCCCGGTGACCATCACGGTGGGCGCCGCTGCCTTCCCGGCCGATGCGCCGGACAAGAATGCCCTCATCACTGCTGCAGATACCGCGCTCTATCACGGCAAGCGGTCCGGGGAGAACCGGGTCGTCCGCTTCGCTGACGTTCCGAGCGAGATGCGCGACCTGCGCGGAACCCTCGACCAGCTGGCGCGCGCGGCCCTCATGCACCCGGAGGAGGCGGGCGCCGTCGAGCACCTGGTCGAGAAGGCTGCGCGCCTCGGCGGCGCGGACACCCAATCCGACGATGCAACCCGCTCGGTGTTCCTGACGGTCGCGCGCTCGCTCGATCCCAGGAAGGCCACGAGCCGCCACGCGGACCGCGTTGGACGGTTGGCGTCCGAGATGGCTGAACGCCTCGGTTGCACGCAGGAGGAGACCGAGGTCATCGAGCTGGCGGCGCGCCTGCATGAAGTGAAGAGCATCGGGCGTACTGAGCTGGGAGCCATGCGTTCGTTGCGGGAGGTTGGCGAGGTGATCGCCGGTGTGCGACAGCTCGCAGAGGGCCGTCCGCGCAGGCGGGTGCGCGACTCGACCTCGCTGGCCACCGAAATCGTCAGCGCCGCCAATGCCTACGACGAGATGGCCCACGCTTCATCCGCCCGACGAAGGCAGTTTGGAGATGCCGTGACCGCGGTGAAGACGGCGCATCCCCGGCTGCGAGGCGAGGTGCTGGATGCGCTCCAGACTGTTGTCGTGCCGGACCCCGAGCCGATCCGCGCGCGGCGGCGGCGCACAGACCCACCCGCCGTCGCTGGAGCAGCCTGACCCGCGATCCGCGCCGACTCCCGCTTGGCCGCTCCGCCTGCCGGAGGGCCGGCTGCTATCCTGTCCGCGCCCATGCCGACGCATCTCCTTGCTGCCGCACGCCCGCCGTGCTGGCAGCATGCTCGACCGCAGAGCCGGGACCGGGCAGCGCCACGCCGAGCCCTCCGGTGGCGAGCAGCACCAGGCCCGCGACGCCGACGCCAAGCGCCCAGCCGTCTCCGACCCCCGCGCCCACGCCCCGCTTCACGAATCAGCCGGACCCGCAGCTGGAGGCGCTGATCCCCGCCACCGTCGTGGGTGCTCACGTGGAGAAGCCGGCACCCAGCGAGTTCGGCATCACCCCGGGCGACGTCGGCCTGAGGTTCGGCGAGCTGGGCCTGCGCTTCGAGTCGCTGGCCGTCGCTTTCGTCGAGAAGCCACGTCTCTCGCTCTTCGCGGTCCGGGTTGGCGGCGCCTCTGTCGATACCGCGACGCTTCGTCCATACCTCGCAGCCGCCGGCCAGTACGTGGGCATCAACGGACTGCACCCTGAGGCGTGGCGGGCAACGATCGTCGCCGGCAAACGGGTCTGGAGACGCGGCGACGATGCCGCGACCCTCGCCGGCACGACCCTCTATTGCTGGAGCGCCGGGCAGTACATCTTTCTCCTGACCGGGTCGAGCGACGCGGCCAATCGCGCGATGGTGAACGCGTTGCCGGGACAGCCGGCGCCGACCCCCACGCCACGTCCAAGCCCGACCCCGCAGGCGGGCGCGAATTCGAGTGATGCCGGCAGCCCCACGCCGGCGGCGAGTTCCGCACCAGGCGCGAGCTAGCCGTCGGGCCCTCATCCCCGCGGCGCGGCGTACCATCCGGCCGATGAAGGCTGATCCGGCGACCGACGAGTGGGGCGAGGACGAGCGCGCCTACGAGCGCGCCGGGCGCAAGCGTGATCGCCTCGCGCGTCTCCTGCGGGTCGCGTCGATCCTGTACAGCGCGGGCAGTGGCGAGCAGGGCGTGCCGGTCGCCGAGATCGCAAAGCTCACCGGCATGACCACCCGGACGGTCTACCGCGACATCAACGCGCTCGACGAGGAGCTCGCGGTCCCCATCTTCCAGGCCGGGCGGGGCCGATACGGGATCGAGCGCAAATACTTCCTGCCGCCCCTGCACCTGTCCGTGCCCGAGGCGATCGTGCTCTTCCTTGCGGCCCGGCTCATCGCGCGCTGGAGCGACGAATACGACCAGGCCGTGGTGAGCGCCTTCACCAAGCTTGCCGACCTTCTCCCCCAGCCGATCGCCAGGCACGTGGCCGCCACGATGCTGGCGGTGGGGGAGCACTCGCCGAACGAGCCGTTCACGCGGACCTTCGCGACCGTCGCGCGAGGATGGTCCGAGGGGCTGGTGGTGGAGATCGACTACGAGCCTAGCGAGGGGCCTCGCCGGTCAACGCGGGTCCATCCGTACTTCCTGGAGCCGGATGCCGCCCTGCGTTCCGTGTATCTCATCGGCTTCGACGAGTCCGCCGGCGCCCTGCGCACGTTCAAGATCGAGCGCATTCGAGCCGCCACACTGACCACCAAGCGCTACGAGATTCCCGAGGAGTTCGATCCCGACCGCTACCTCGCGCACTCATGGGGGATCTGGTCCTCGGAAGGCACGCCCACCGAGGAGGTCCACCTGCGGTTCGACGCCTCCCTCGCGCGTCGCGTGCAGGAGGCGGTCTGGCACCGCTCGCAGCGCCTGGTCGAGCTGCCTGACGGGGGCGTGGAGCTGACCTTCACTGTCGCCGGGATCGTCGAGATCCGGCCCTGGATCCTGTCGTGGGGCGACGGGGTCGAGGTCCTGGCCCCGGCCAGCCTGCGCGAGTCCGTTGCCCTGGCAGTGAGCAGCGCCGCCGAGCGCTACGGACCGGTGGCGGCGGCGCGTCCCGGTGGCTGAGGGCTCGTTTGCAGGACGGCTCGATCCAGGTCTCGTCGAAACCGAGCTCAAGCTCACCGCGACGAGCGCGGGTCCGCTGCAGCGGCTTGCCGGCATGCGGCAGCTCGGCTCGATGCTGCTCGGTCCGCCACAGACGGTTCTCGAGCTCGATCGCTATCTGGACACCGGCGATGGCCGCCTGGCCGCGGCCGGCTGGGCATGCCGGCATCGGAAACGACCGGGGCGGCACCTGATCTCGCTCAAGGGACCTCCAGCCGCCGCGACGGCCGGGCCGCGCGGCGCACCGGGGGAGACACTGGGCGGGGCGCTGCACCGGCGACCGGAGATCGAGGGACCTGCGAGCGCCCGCCTGGATCCCCGGGACTGGCCGGCCTCCGCCGCTCGCGACCGCCTCCTCGAGCTCACCGGTGGGCGGCAGCTGCAGGAACGACTCGTTCTGCGGCAGCGCAGAACCGAGCGCTCGGTACGCGACGGGCTGGTTCGCGTCGGGACATTGAGCCTGGATCGAGTCAGCGTGGTCCAGCACGGAGCGCCCATCGGCCGGCTCTGGTGCGTCGAGCTCGAGCTCGAACGGACGACCGCAGCACCGCGAGAGGGCCGGATGCGCCGCCTGCTGGCCGACCTGCTCGCTGTCGGAGGTCTCGCCATTGAGCCGCTGACCAAGCTCGAACGGGCCGTGGCGCTGATCGACCGTGTCTCGGCCTGAGGCCGATCCACCGGCAACCAGCCGGGACGACGAGCGGCGGCGCTTCCCGGGGACGATCTGGATCGGGCACGCGCGGCTGACACCCGTCGAGCTGTGCGTCCTCCTCGGAGGCCTGGCCGTCTTCGGCAACCTGGGCTGGGACAGCGCGCTCTGGGATGGTCGCCTCCAGCTGATGCTGCATCTTCTCGGCGGTGCTGCCCTGGCTGGCGGCGTGGTGGCGCTTCTGCGAGGAGCGCCGTTTCCCCGATCGCGCCTCGAGATCCCGATCCTCGTCTTCCTGGTAGCGCTCGGGCTGGCGAGCGTCCTCGGCCAAAACCATGGGCTTGCCGCCCGCGCCTTGGCGGCAACCCTGGCGTTCGCCGGGCTGCTGCCGCTCGCGATCCTGGCGATCACCCGCCGACCCGTCCTGGCTGCGCTGGTGGCGATGGTTCCCACCCTGCTGCTGGCGGCCTCGATCCTGTGGCAGCTCGTTTCGCGGCGGATCGGCTGGTTCTCGCTGGGTGTCGGAGGCCTTCCGCCGGTGCGCGTGGTGGGCGAATCGACCGCGTTTGGTTCGGTCGCCGTGCCGCCGTTCATCCTCCTCGGCCTGCTGCCGCTCTGCCTCCTCATCCGGCCTCGCTGGCTGCGGCTGCTGCTGCTGGGGACAACCGTCGTGTTGATCGTGCCGCTGGCGGCCCTGTCGGGTTCGCGTTCGGCCTGGTTGGCACTCGGCGTGGCCGGCCTCGTGTTCGTCGCACCGGCCCTTGGCCGCCTGCGCCGGTTTCGCCCTCCTCGTCCGAGCCGCGGAGGACTGGTCGCCGCCGGCGTGCTCGTCGTGGTGCTGGCGATCGGTGTCGCGTTCGTGGCCCCGCGATTCACGGCCATCACCTCGCTGGTCTATCGCGAGCGCCTGTGGATGGACACGCTCACGGCCTGGTCGACGACCCCGGTCACCGGGATCGGGCCGGGAACCATGCCCTACGCCCGTCAGGCTGCCGCCGCGCCCGGCCTGGGGCCGATTCGCCAGCCTCATTCCCACGACCTGGCGCTGGGCGTGCTTGGCGATGCCGGGCTGCTCGGCCTGGCCGCCGGCCTGTCGGTCGTCGTCCTCTTCTTCTGGGTCGCCGGCCCACAGCGATCGCGAACCACGCGCGGAAGGGCCGCCGCATCGGTCCTGGCCGGATTCCTGGTCGCCGGCGTCGTCGAGGATCTGACCTTCCTGCCCAGCTTCGACCTGATCGTCCTGCTGCTGGCGGCGATCGCGATTGTCGATGCCGGCGCCGTGAGATGGACGCGCCTTCGCCTTCCGGCTCGCGCAGCCGCTGTGGCCGCCATCGCGGCCGCCGCTCTGCTCATCCCTGTCCTGGTGGGTGACGTCGCGAGCGTCACCTACCGGCTCGCAACCGAGGACGTCTGGGCCGGCCGCTGGAGCTCTGCCGAGGGCTGGTACCGGGCATCGACTGCGCTCGATCCATGGCAGCCGAGCGGACCCAAGGCCCTGGCCGTGGCCGCCGACATGGTCGGAGATCGCGAGATGGCAATCGCGGCTGCCCGGGAGGCGACGCGGCTGAACCCTGGCGACGGCCCGTCATGGACGAATCTGGCGTTGCTGTGCGCGGCGCGTGGCGATCGCGCTTGCGCCCTGGCCGCGGCCGATAAATCGGCTCGCTGGGGCCCGGTGACGCACCGAGAGCTGATCAACGCGGCGCTCGTGGAGGAGCGCTTCGGCCGCCCACAACAGGCGGATGACCTGTATCGGCGCTCCCTGCTCGACAACCGTTCCACGGCGTTGAGCGTCTCCTGGCCGCGTCGCGTCCCTATCGACCCAGCGAGCCCCCCGCCGGCGACGGCAACCAGCCAGCTGGCGCTCGTTCTGGCACTGGCGGCCGAACGTGAGCCAGTGATCGCCCCGGCGGGGAGCGATCCGGTCGTCACCGCCGTCGCGGCGGCGCTGCGGAACGACCGCGCCCAGGCCGCCGACGCGCTGGGAGAAGCCGAGCGCCGCCAGCCGTTCGAGCCGCTCACCTGGGAAGTCGCCTCGGTGCTCGAGGCGCACTGGGGGGAGGACCCGACCCAGGCGATCGCGGTCGCCGCCTTCCTGCGTGGTGCGGCGCTGGCCTTCGTTGTCCAGCCACCGCCACCGGTGACCTACGAGATCAGCTCGCTGCACATCGCTCCCCGGGACGAGCTGGTGCAAGC
Organism: Chloroflexota bacterium; assembly: GCA_005880165.1. Classification (GTDB taxonomy): domain Bacteria; phylum Chloroflexota; class Limnocylindria; order QHBO01; family QHBO01; genus CF-82. Next base: position 14,265 of record VBJP01000051.1, read on the forward strand.
CGCGCAGCGGTTGACGCCGGCGCCTCCGTGGCCATGGGCGCTGGAGCGCTTCCTGCCCCCGGACCAGTAAGGTCAGGTCAGCGGCAGGCGAAGGATGAGCGCCAGCGTGGGCCGGGGCCGCGGTTCCGGCGGCGTGATGGGTGCGCGCAGCCAGGCGTCATGCCCCGACCCCGCCCGGTAGCGAGCGGCAAGGCGCCGCGCGGAGAGACCGTCGATGCCGAGCCCGGCGAGGGCCTCGGCCACCAAGGTGCCCTCCTGCACATAGCCGCGGCCGACGATCACCCGGTCTCCGGCCGGCAACACGGCCGTCAAGCGATCGCGCCGAGCGCTGAACGGCCGTCGGGTCCAGGACGCCCCATCGCTCCAGAGCAGATCCGAGGCCACGTACGCCGGCCTCCCGGAGCCGGTCGTTCCGGAGGGGGCATCGGTCAGGCGCGCCCGGAGGAGCTCCGAATCGGGACGCCCCTCGTCATCGAGGACGAGCAGGGTGCCGTCCAGCACCACGCCCTCCCCGACCACCTGCCGGGGCAGATCGCGCAGCTCCGGGAAGGCCGCAAGGGGGTCTGACAGTCCGCTCACCTGCATCCGCAGCCGTCCCGACTCGACGAATGCGAGCGCTCGGGCGCCCGGCCACCACGGCTCGAAGAAGTACCCCGGGTCGTCGAACGGCTCGTCGACTCCGGCCGCCTGCATCGGGCTGATCCGGTCTGGAAGGCGCCGTGCGGCGTGCTCCTCGGGGAGCGCGAGCTTGAGCTGGTCGCCGAGCACGGCGCGAGGCTACGCCGTCTTGCGACGCCGAGCCGGCTTCTCCTCCTGGGCTTGGCGCGTGCCGGCCTGCTCACCGCCTTTGCCCCTGGCCGGCTCCTTCGCGGAGCGCTTCGAGCGTCCACCGCCTTCGGCGGCAGCCGCCTTCGTCTCGCCACCGGCGCGACGTCCCTCGCGAGCTGCGGCGACCGACGCCTCCAGGGCGGCCATCAGGTCGCCGATCTTGGTCGGCTCCGCCTTGGCCGCCCGCGTCGGCTCTTCGCCGGCCACCTTGGCCTCGATGACACCCATCAGCGCCTCGCGGTAGTCGTCCTTGTACTCGGTGGCATCGAACTCGCCGGTCATCGACTCCACCAGCTGTTCGGCCATCTTGCGCTCGGTGGGCTTGATCTCGATCTCCTGCTCGGGGAGGTTCAGCTCCTCCAAGGAGCGGATCTCATCGGGCCAATGCAGCGTGGTCAGCAGCATCGTCTCCGAGAAGGGGTTGAGGGCTGCCAGCTGCTCGCGGTCCCGCAGCACGATCTTGCAGATCGCGGTCTTGCCGGCGTCGGCGAGGACCGATTTCAGCAGGTAGAACGCCTTGCGGCCGATCTCATCGGGCTCCAGGTAGTAAGCCTGCTTCACGAAGCGCGAGGCGGTCTCCTCGGCCTGCTCCTCGTCCACGAACTTCTCGATCTCGATGGCGCGTACCGTCTTGAGTGGCACCGACTCGAGGTCCTCGTCGGTGACTACCACGTACTTGTCCTTGCTCCACTCGTAGCCGCGCACGGTCTCCGAGCGCGGGATGACCTCCTCGTGGTACGGACACCAGATCTTCATCTGGATCCGGTTGAGGCAGGTCTTGTGCAGCATGTTGAAGCCGATGCCGCCCTGCTCGGTGGCCAGGTACAGCTTGACCGGGATGGTGACCAGGCCGAACTGGATGGCTCCCCGCCACATGGATCGGGCCATGATGCTTTGCCTCGTCTTCGAGCGCGCACCCTCGCATGAGCCCCGGAGGGCGGCGCGGGTCGTGAGCATACAACGGTGCAACAAGCGTGCCCGCAGCGCCGATATTGACTCCGCTGCTGCACGGGCGCTCGTCGTGGACTCTGAGCGCGGGTTGATGCGCGTGGGTGTTGCCGCGCCGCCGATGGTAGGAATTCGGCGCCCGTGCAGAACCATGCTCTATGGCGGCCACGCGCGATTGGCGCGAGAAGGCCGGAGGTACCAGACCGATGGCCGTATCGCCTCATTGCCGTCGCCGAAGTCGGACGCGAGACTCCTCGCATGACCGCATCTCCGCCGACGATGGTTGCCGACGACGAGGCGACCCAGGACCCGGCCGTACCGGGGATTGAAGGTCCGCCAGCCAGCGACGCCGCGCCGACGCTCGAGCCACAGCGGAGCGAGGACGAGCCGCTGCGCGCCTACGTCCTGGAGGACGACCCGGACATCGCGGCCCTTGAGGCGGACATCCTGCGTGAGCTCGGATTCAACGTTGTCAGCTGCGCGCGCATCGTCGACCTCGGCGACCTGATGGCTGTCGCGCTGCCGCACCTGCTGGTGGTGGACGTCATGCTGCCGGACGGAGACGGCGGCGACATTGCCGAGCTCCTGCGCGAGACCTGGCCCGGCATCCCCGCGGTCTTCGTCAGCGCGGCATCACGCAACCGCCTCAGCGAGCTCGCGCCCCTTGGACCGGTGGTCGCCAAGCCCTTCGACATCGACCGCTTCCGGGAGGCGGTGCTCACCGCGGTCGAGGCGCCCGCGGATCGCTGGCGAATCCGCTGACTGCGAGGGTGAGCATCTGGGAGCGAAGGCGCTCCCTGCGATCATGCGGCGCCAGGTCCGGTGACGAGCACCAGCGCAGTTTGCTCTTCGGCGGCTCCGTCCTCGAGCAGCCGATAGCGGTGCTCGATGCTGACCGTCGCCGACAGCATCGCGATCAGCGGGCAGTAGCGGGTCGCAGACAACTCGATCGACCGCCGAAGCGCCTCGGCCTCCACCCGGCCCTCCACCTGGTGCTCGATGCCGATGCGCGTGAAGACGTGCGGGTGAGCGTCCTGCCGAGTCTCGCCAATCGCGGAGATGCGGTAGGAGGAGACCCGCTGTCGCTTCTTGCGCAGGATGCTCGCGACGTCCATGGCAGTGCATCCGGCCAGGGCAGCCAGCAGCGCCTCGCGAGGCGTCGCCGCAGTCGCCGGCAGGTCCGCATCATCGGCATCCATGACGATCGAGAAGCCGCTGCCTGCGGTCGCCTCCGTACGCAGTCCGGCGGAGGGATCGACGAACGTCGCGAGCACGGTCAACGCCACGCGGCGACTCTAGCACCGGCGGCAGGGCGGTCCGGGAGCCGACCATGCGCGTGATCCGCCTCGCCCCAAAGCCCTCGTCGCGGCGCGGGCCAGCCGCCCTGGCGGCCGTGATGCTGGGGGTGGGAGCCATCGCGGCGGTGCTGGCCATCGCCGCGCCGTCGCGCCGCGAGGAGGCAAGCGCTGTGCTCGCCATCGCGGCCGCCCTGGGACTTGGGGTCGGGGCCGGGATGCTGGGCCAGGCGTTCCGCGAGCGCAAGGAGGGAGGTAGCGAGGATCTCGTGCGCCTTCTCTCGGCGACGCTCGACGATAGCTATCTGCTGATGGTCCGGCCGCAGCTGCCAGGCGTGCCAGCGGACCTGGAAGCGCTGCTCGCAGGCCCACCAGGCATCCGCGCGCTCGTCGCCAGACGCTGGCAGGGGCGCTACCGGGTGCGCACCAACACCTGGGAGTTCGACACTCACGGGAGGCGCGGCTGGATCCCGTGCATCACCAACCCGTCCTTCGAGGCCGGAGCGGCGAGGAACGCCGTGGTCGGCTGGGCGCGGGAGTCGACCACCGAGCTGAATCCCCCCATCGAGGCGGCCATCGCATTCCCCTCTCGCCGGAGCCGACTCATCCTCGAAGAGCCCGACGTCGAGGTCATCACCGCTGAGAACGCGCCGTGGTGGGCGAACGGCATGGGCCGCGTCCAGCGCATGGATGCCGCCCGCGTCGTCGCCTTTGCAGAGGCGGTCATGGACGCCAGTCGCAAGCAGGCTGAACGCCCACGGGTCCGCCCAAAGTCGCCCAGGAGGCGAGCGGCCGGAGGCTAGACCTCGCTCCTCGGCTCGCGCGAGACGAGCCAGTCGCTCGCGGTGCGCTCGTCGAGGACCTCTGCCAGCAGCTCATCGGGTCGTTCGTCGTCCGCCACCAGCAGGACGTGCGCGCGGCGCCGCTGGACGGCGAGCGCGCTCGCCGTCCGGTCGAGCTCCGGGTACCGGGCACAGGCGACCGCGGCGTCGGTCATGGCCATGAACTGGTCCGTCGCGTTCAGCAGCCCATCGACCGGACGGCTTCCCTGGGTGACGTGCACGTTGCCGGTGAGCCGGAACGGCGGTACGGCAATCTGCGCCTTGATCGGCCGCTTTGCGACACGCATCTCGGGTCGCGCGCCGCCGTCGGTGGAGGCGACGCAGAAGAGGACCTCGGCGACGGGGACATGGACGTGCTCGGCGGCCAGCGTCCCGGTTGGGTTGTCGTACTCCGAGATCGTCGCGTGCACCAGCGGGATGTGCGTCAGGGTCACCTGGTTGAGGATGTCGGCCACCCGGTTGAAGCGGGTGCTCACCGTGCCCGAGATGCGGTAGTCGGTGGTGTACAAGTCCAGGGCGACCTGGGTGATCGACGCCGGCTCGAAGATGTCGCTCCCGAACGCGCTCATGGTGGCGGCGATCCTAGCAGGACCGATGGCGAATGCCACGGCCGGATTCAGCTTCCGGAGGCCTGGGCCGCCTCGCCCTGCTCGGCGCTGCCCACGGCGGCGATGCGCTCGGTCTCGCCACCGGCCCCGGTCGCCAGCAGGATTCTGCCGCTCGCCTGCTCCTGGTACAGACGCTCCACGGTGGCCAGGTCGTCGATCTGGTCGGGGGTCTTGTCGGTCCGGATGCGCACGATGCGCGGGAAGCGCAGCGCAAACCCGGACCGATGGCGCGCAGAGCGCTGGATCCGGTCGAAGGCGATCTCGACCACGATCTCCGGCGTCACCGCGCGGTAGCGGCCGTGATCCTGGACGGTGGCCGCCAGGAAGTACTGGGTCATCTCGGTAATCTCGGCGTCGGTCAGGCCGGTGTAGGCCTTGCCGATGGTGAGCAGCGATTCGCCATCCGGCGCGAGCACGGCGAACGTGTAGTCGGAGAGCACGCCGCGTCGCTTGCCGTGGCCCCATTCGACGCCGACGACGACGCAGTCGAGGGTGGCCAGGGCGCGCTTCAGCTTGAGCCAGCCCAATCCGCGGCGACCCGGCTGGTAGGTCGAATCGGGATCCTTGATCATCAATCCCTCGTTGTGCCGGGCGCGCGCGTCGTCGAAGAAGGCGTCAACCTCGGCCGCGCCTCGCGCGGTGGCGAGGTGCGAGTAGAGCAGGCCGCCATCGGTGCGATCCGGCAGTGCCAGCTCCTCCAGCGCCGCCCGCCGCTCGCGCAGCGGCGCGTCGAGGGCGTCGCGGCCGTCACGATGGAGCAGGTCGAACGCGATCAGCACCACCGGCACCGCGGCCACCAGCTCGGGGCTCGGCTTCACCCGCCCAAGCCGGGTCTGGAGCGACGCGAAGTCAAGGACCGATCCTTCGCGAAAGGGAACCAGCTCGCCGTCAAGGACCAGCTCGCCGTCCAACCGCGAGGCGGCGGCGGCGACCTCCGGGAACGAGATCGTCACCTCGTTGAGGTCCCGGCTGAAGAGCCGCGGTCCCCCCGTGCCGGGACCGAGGTGCAGCTGGCAGCGAATGCCGTCGTACTTATCCTCGATCCACGCCTCATCGCCGACGCGACGCACCACCTCCGCGGCATCGGCGACCGGAGTGGCGAGCATGAACCGGATCGGACGGCCGACGTGCAGGGCCGCGTCTGCCAGCCGATTCTCGCGCGCCAGGGTCGCCGTTTCGCCGGGTTCGGCGACGAGCATCAGGGCGCGCCGCACATCGGCGACCGGTCGTTCGAAGGCAGCCGCGATGGCTTCCTCGAGCAGTCCCTCCCGCAACCCGATGCGCAGCTCGCGCGCCGCGATCTTTCCCAGGTAGCGCGCCTCGCGGGGCGAGGCGCGCCGCAAGAGCTCCGTCATCAGCTCCGTCCGCGGCGCGCTTCCGGCTGCCTCGCTCATCGCGCGGAAGGCATGGTCGACATCCGCCATGGTCAGGCTTTGGCCCTGGGAGCGACGGTGCTCCAGCAGCTCGAGTGCCGCGTCACCCACGTCGGAGTGCCGCAGGTAAGCCTGGCTCAGCTCGCGGTCGCCGGCGCCGCTCGCCCGCGCCACGGCTTCCGAGAGCTGGACCCAGCCGAGCCCGAGCTTGTCCGCGGCCCCGGGAAGTGGCCGGCCTGCGAAGAAGGTGGCCGCAACCGGCACGTCGGCCGCCGGCAGGTCGCGGAGATAGGCTGCCAGCAGGTCGCGCTTGGCGAGCTTCGAGGTGGTGCCGGCGATGGCGTCGGCGGTCGCAGCGAAGGTGGCAAACGGCGACGAGGCGGCCGGCGGCATCGGTCCGAGTCTAGCCCTCCCTCCCGGCGGCCCCCAGGCCAGCACGTCCCGGCAGAGCGCAGGGCCGCGCGAGAGGGGCTGCGAGGCGCCTTGACGGGGGAGATCGGTCCATGCAGGCTTCGACCCGTGCTGCCCTGGCAGAAGAAACCGACCGACCCGGAGATCATCAAGCGCATCCCGCCCGGGCAGGTGTTGACCGAGAAGTTCCCGGTCCTCCACTTTGGGCGCACGCCGGAGTATCCGGACCTCTCGCGTTGGGACCTCCGGGTCTGGGGAGAGGTCGAGTCGCCATTCACGCTGAAATGGGCGGAGGTCCGATCCCTGCCGCGCGCATCCGTGACGCTCGATATCCACTGCGTGACGCGCTGGTCCAAGCTCGAGACGACCTGGGAGGGAGTGCCGTTCACCCATCTCGCGGAGGTCGCGGTCCTGAAGCTGTCAGCCCGCTTCGTGGTCTTCCACGCGGAGTACGGGTTCACCTCGAACGTCCCCATCGAGGTGGCCATGCAGCCCGACTGTCTCCTGGCCTGGGGCTATGCGGGCCAGCCGCTCGAAACCGAGCACGGCTATCCATTGCGGGCGATCGTGCCCGGGCGCTACTTCTGGAAAAGCGCCAAGTGGGTTCGGGGCGTCGAGCTCACCTCGGAGGACCAGCTTGGCTTCTGGGAGCGGAACGGGTACAACAACAGCGCGGATCCCTGGCGCGAGGAGCGCTACGCCGGGTTCTGATGGTTCCGGCCGCTAGAATCGCGCCGCCCATGCATCCGTATCTCCGTATCCTGGTCATCGCCCTGGTGGCGATGATCATCGCCGGCGCCCTCGTCGCCCTGGCGCTGGCCGGACGCAACACGATGCTCTCCGTGTTCGCACTCCTGGCAGCCGGGTTGGTTGCGGTGGTGATGGGCGGATTGCTCTTCGTCCAGTCCTGGGTCTGGTCGCAGCGCAGCTGGCGGGAGGGCTCGCGCGGCCTGTCGCTGGCGATGGCCCTGGCGGGCGGCCTGGCGATCGTGGTCGCCTCGGTGGCAGCGGCCGGCGGCATCGTCCTGCTGCTCACCTTCTTCCTCGGCTGACCGGTCGGCCACGGTGTCGGCGGCCGGGCGTACGATTTGGCCGCGCGGGAGCGACGGCCGCCCTCGGCCGATCTTCAGCGGAGCCCCCATCGTCTAGAGGCCTAGGACGCCACCCTTTCAAGGTGGAGATCACCGGTTCGAATCCGGTTGGGGGCACATCGAGCTGTCGCTAGGTGCGGGATGCGGAGCCTTGTGTCCCCCGGACTCAGTACGTCAAGCCACCGCCAAGCTTGATCCAGAACCCGGCCCAGAGCCCGCTGGATATGTGGAGATAGGTCGAGCCGTTGATGATCGCTCGCATGGTTGTCGAAGCTGACGAGTTGCTGGACAGGGTTCCCGTTCTCCGCGTGACGACATGTCCGGCAGCGTCAAAGGTGTAGCCGTTGTAGATTCCGGCGGCGAGCGAAACAGGCCGTGGCGGGTCGTAGGGAACAGTTCGCGACTGCATCCCCTGGATGAATGCCGAATTCGGCACCTCCTGGATCCAGTAGCCGGCCCACACTCCGTTGGCGATCTGCAGCCATGCGCCAGCATGGGCTCGAATCGAGTGCCGGCTGCTGGCTGTCGCCTGTGAGGCGCGCGACAGCGTGTATTGCTTGCTGCCGATGACGCTGCCGGCTGCGTCATCGG
>VBJP01000049.1 GCA_005880165.1 Chloroflexota bacterium
CAGACGTTCGATAGCCTCGGCGGCCGTCGCATCCGTGCCCCGCGTCGCCGCAGCCCGCTGCATCTGCTCCTGGAGCCCACCCGCCGCGTCGGTGACGCCCATGATCTGCGCCTGGCTGACGGAGACCGTGGCGGCGAAGGCTTCCCGATCCAGCCCAAGCCACCGAGACGCATCCGGCGTTCCGTCGAGAATCTCGTTCGAGACGTCCCGGCCCAGCCCGACGTCGAGGGCGCTGCAGGCCACCTTTCCTTCGAGATCCTGGCGCAGCTCGATGGCACGACCATCATTCAGGACGAGCCCGGCTTCGACCTCCCATTCGTCGGGCGTGTCCCAGGGACGGTGCTGCGCGGAGAGGGCCGCGTCTGCAGCGGTCGCACGTCCGCGACCGCGTCGCAGCCCGGTGAGCGCCAGCCGCAAGGCCGCGTGCCAGCTCGACTTTCCCGATTCGTTAGGACCGGTCACCACCGTCATGCCCGGGGCCAGTTCGAGCCGTTCACCGTGAAAGGGGCCGAAGGCGCGCGCAACCACGTGCGTGACGCGCATGTCAGGCGACCTCCAGGTCGCGGCGTCCCTCGAGCGCGCGCAGGCCAGTCAGCAGCACGCGACGCCGAAGGTCGGGATCCTCGATTCCGGATGCGGAGCGGGCAAACTGACCGCGGACAGTGGTCTCTCGTTCGATCTCCCCCAGGTCGTAGCCAGTCCTGAGCTCGCCAATGCGCAGCGCCAGCCCATCCAGGTGAGCTCCGAGCCGGCGCAGATCGGTCAGGTCAAGCTCGAGACTGGCCGCAACCTCCCCGGCAAGCGTCAACCGGACGAAGCCATTCAGTCCCGAAAGCGCCCGCGCGACAGCCTGCGCGACCTCACCTCCATGGGAGGCCCCATGCAGGGTGACCGTCAGGTCGTGGATTTCGGAGACGGCCACGGATCGTCGCTCGCGACTGATCGTGCCATCCGCTGACAGCGTCACGAGAACGGCGCCGCGCTGTCCCGACTCGCCGAACTCGAGCGGGTCCGGGTTACCTGGGTAGGTATACCGCTCCGCGTCGCGCGGGACGTGATAGTGCCCGAGGAAGGCGTGATTCAGTCCCGCCTCCACGAGCTCGGCGGCCTCGAATGGCGCGTGGGGCTGCTTGCCGGGCTCCTGCCACGGGAGGGCCGTGCGCTCCGACGCGTGCGCGACGGCAATGTGCGTCCCGCCACGTCCCGGGCGGAAGCCGGCGAAGAAGCTCGCCGTGTTGGCAGGCGCACGATGGGCCGCACCCCACAGCGTCAGTCCATCCTGGAGGGTCACGGGTTCGAGCTGGTCATTGGCGAAGATGTGGACGTTCGGGGACCATCGGACGGTGCGATACGGACTGCGCGGCGAGAGCCAGTCGTGGTTCCCGGGCGCCACATAGACCGGGATCCCGACCTCGGCAAAGGCAGACCGCAGGAACTCGAGGGTATCGGGCCGAACGCGATCCAGCTCGAAGAGGTCGCCGGCCGCCAGGATCGCGTCGCACCCTTCGATGGAGGCGAGCTCCAGGATGCGGGTCAGCGCCTGGCGTCGATTGCGTCGCCGCAGCCGTGCCCCTTCCAGTGACGCCCACGCGAATGGCGCGTCAAGGTGGAGGTCCGCGAAGTGCAGCAGCTTCATACCGATCGGCCGGAAGGTTAGCCGATCGACATGACAGGTTGACTGTCACACGACGCAGCGAAGCCGCCCATCCGGGCGGCTTCTATTCAGTCATGAGGCTGAAGCTGCGTCAGGCAACGCTCCGTCCACTCAGCAATTGGAAGACCAGCACGATCAGGGCAAGCACGAGCAGCAGGTGAATGAAACCCGCCCCGATACCGCCGATCAGGCCAAGCAGCCAGAGGACGAGCAGGACGACGATGATCGTCCAGAGCATCGCGTTCCTCCTTTCCATCGGCACACCCCGAGTGCCGTCGAGGTGATGAGATGCACGAGCCGTGCCAGCCGACGCGAAGGGCTCAGACGCGCCGGTCGCGCTCGTTGACCACCTGCGCCACCAACAGGATTGCCGCCGCCACCAGGAGGAGGTTGACGAGCGGGCCAAGGTTCGCCAACAGGCCGGCCAGCCAGAGCACCAGTGCAACGGCGATGGCGACCCAGATCATCCGGGCACGCCCCCAGCGAGAGCGCCGAGGAGGAGATCCACGTGCTCGTCGGGCTTGACGCGCGGAAGGACCGCCTCGACCCGACCGTCAGGACCGATCACGAAGGTGGTGCGCTCGTTGCCGTGATAGGTCCGACCGGCGAGGGTCTTCTCGATCCAGACGCCGAACGCCTCTGCCACGGAATGGCCCTCGTCGGAGAGGAGCCGGTACGGCAGCCGATACTTGTCCCGGAACCTGACGTGGCTCTTCACCGAATCGGGCGAGACGCCGAAGAGCTGAATGCCTGTGTCCGTGACGCGGCTCCAGCTGTCGCGCAGTGAGCAGGCCTGCGTCGTGCAGCCAGGGGTGTCGTCCTTCGGGTAGAAATAGAGCACGTAACGCCGGCCAGCCAGGAGGTCGCTGCTCACCACCGCGCCATCGTCGGCGGTCAGGCTGAAGCGCGGGGCAACCTCCCCGGTTTGCGGCCGAGTCACCGGCGAATCGTACGTCACCTCAGCCCATCTCCTGGATCGCCAGCAGGACCGGGGGCAGCGGCCGTGTCACGAGGCGGCCGGCGAGGTCCTCGGCAATCTCTGC
>VBJP01000050.1 GCA_005880165.1 Chloroflexota bacterium
AGGCGGCCAGGTTGAGCGTCACCCGTTCCCGACCCGCTCCGGGCAGGCGCAGGATGAGCTCCAGCTCGCGGCGTTCGGCGCGCTCGATCAGCTCCTCTGACCAACGATCCAGGGCGGCAACCAATGGATGCTCCCGGTCCGTTCCGCTCCGCGCGCGAGCGGCCGCGCCTCGACGCAACAGGTCGCGCAGGCTGCGGGCCGGTGCGCCGATCAGCGTCAGGGTGCCGACCGCCGGATCGGCGATCGCCACCGACAAGGCGATCACTGCGCCCTCGCCGTGGCCGATGATCCCCGTCCGCGCAAGGTCCAGCTCGCGGCGCGACCGCATCGCACCGAGCGCATCGCGCGCGTCGTCGATACGCGTGAAAAGGTCGCCCGCCGGCCAATCGCCCTCCGACTCCCCGCAGCCGCGTGGGTCGTAGCGGAAGGACGCCACCCCGGTCTCCGCCAGCGCCCCGGCCAGGCGGCGCAGGAGGCCCGGCCGATGCGGCGCCATCGGTCCGACGCCGAACCACTCCGGATGCGCACCATCGTCGAAGGCGCCGTCGCGATCCCGAGGCAGCCACGAAGGCAACAGGAGCACCCATGGGATCTGGCGGCGGGAATCCGTCGGCGCACGATCCGGGAGGACCAGCTCGCCGGCCAGCGTCAGGTCGCCGGCGCGAAAGCGGATCGGCTCCGGATCGGACACGCCACGAGGGTACACTCGGCCTCCCATGCACGCCGTGCGCTCCGCATGCCCGTGACGTCGGCTGCGTTCGGCGCGGGCGGGAGCCGATTCTTCCCCGTGCCGGAGAGGGTCAGCTTCCAGCCAGATCCCGGAGCCGACCTGCCGCGCAGCGCCGAGGTGATCGTCGTCGGAGCCGGTTTCGTGGGCGCCTGGGCGGCGTACCACCTGGCCGGCGCCGGGATGCGTCCCCTCGTCATCGAGGCCAACGCGCCCGCCTCCGGCGCCTCGGGGCGGCTGTGTGGGCTGGCGCTGGCAGGTGTGGGGGGCCACTTCGAACGCGTGAACGCACTCGTCCGTGCGAGCTCTGGTCGGTCGATCGCGGATTACACGTGCCGCTCGCTCGACCTCCTGGAGGACATCGACGCCCGGCTACCCGGCGGGATCGAGTGGGAGCGCTGTGGTTCGCTCGACCTCTTGACCGACGAACGACAGGCGGCCGATGGTCGAAGCATGGCCGAACTGCAGCGCGCCGAGGGCTTGCCCGTCGAGATCCTCGAGCCGGACGACCTGAGGGATATGGCGCCGGCCCTCGACCTTGACCAGGCGCGAAGTGCAAAGTGGACGCCCGGCGACGGCCAGCTCAACCCGTTCAAGCTGGTGTACGGCCTGCTCGAGGCGGCGCATCGCCTGGGCGCGCGGACCGTGCGCGGAGTACGGGTGGAGAGCGTCGTCGCCAGGAGCGGGCGAGTGTGGGGTGTCGAGACGTCGCACGGCACAGTGCAGGCCGGCGCGGTCCTGCTGGCCACGAACGCGTGGACCCCGTGGCTGGTGCCATCGATCGCGGCCAACCTGACGCCCATCCGCGAGCACGTGATGGTCACCGAGCGCCTGCCGCGCCTGCTCACCCAGGGCTTCGAGACGAACCACTGCAACGAGTACTGGCGCCAGGAGCCGACTGGCGAGCTGCTGATCGGCGGTCACGCCGCGACCGACGAAGCGATGGGGATCGGGACCTATTCGATGGCCACGCGCCGCGAGATCGTCCCGCAGCTGGCACGCCTCCTCGGTCGCTTCCACCCAGCGCTGCGTGACGCGCGCGTGGTCCGCGCATGGGCCGGCCTCCTGGACTTCGCGTCGCTGGAGATCCCCATGGCAGGCGCGCTTCCCGCCTCGGACGGCACTCCGCTGCCGGGCGGGTACCTCGTCTGCGGCCTCACCGGACACGGCCTCCCCTATTCGTCGATCCTGGCGCTTCTCGTGTCGGAGCTCATCACCACCGGCGCGTCGCGGACGCTCCCGCTGAATCCGTTCGATCCGCAGCGCTACGTGGGCACTGCGCACGAACCGACATGGCTCAGCCCCTTCGAGGGCGGGCTCGGCTGACTCGATCCGCTGGCTCCGGGTTGCCCACCATCATCCGAACAGGAGTCGATAGCTGCCGAGCGCCAGGCTGACGGCCGTCGCGGTCACGCCGACCAGCAGCGCTCCCCCGACCAGGAGCCAGTCGGCGCGGTTCACCGACCGGGGACGGGCGACCGTTCGACACGGGCGTTCGCCAAATCCCCGAGCGTCCATGGCCAGGGCCAGGCGGGTTCCGCGCCTGATGGCCGCCACGAGCAGCGCGAAGAGCCGGCCGGCCGCCAGGCGCAGGCCAATCACCGGGTTGAGCCCGGCCTCGATGCCCCGTGCTCGGCGCGCCAGGCCGATGAGCCGCCACTCATCGGCCAGAACCGGCAGCATGCGGACCGCGGCCAGTGCGGCCAGCGCGAAGCGCGGCGGGGCGTGCAGGTGCTGCACCAGCGCATCGGCCAGATCCGTGGGCTCGATGGTCGCCAGCGCCAGCACGCCGGCGAGGGCGATCCCCACGATGCGCAGGCCCACGGCCGCACCCTCGACGATCGTGGTGAGGCCAAGCAGGAGGGGCCCGATTCGCACGGCTGCGCCGGCCTGATGCGGCGCGAAGACCGTGTTCAAGATCGCGATCGCCAGGCCCGCCACGAGAAGGGGCCAGGCGCGTCGCAAGAGAGTGATCGGCCTCAGGCCGCTCAGCGGCAATGCGGCGACCAGCGCGGCAAGCAGGATCACTGGTGTGACGATGTCGACGGCGACGAAGAGCGCCAGCATCAGCAGCGCGGCGGCCCCCAGCTTGGCGAGTGGGTGTCGGCGAGCCAACGGCGCGCGCGGGTCGCCGAACAGCGCGATCTCGATCCTCACCTCGGCACCAGCTCGCCCTGTGGCACGTGAAGGTGAAGCGTGCGATCGGAGAGCGCCCTCGCGAAGTCGCGATCATGAGTCACGAAGCAGATGGCGCGTCCCGCGTCGCGTAGGGCCGCGAGGAGCGAAAGCAGCTCGCCCCAGGTACGCGCATCCTGCCCGAAGGTGGGCTCGTCGAGGATAAGGACCGATGGCGCCGCTGCCAGGGCGGTCGCCACCGAAAGCCGCCGCTTCTCGCCGCCTGAGAGGGTGAACGGATTCGCCGAAGCTAGGTGTGTCAGGCGAAGCCGCTCCAGGAGTTCGGTCACCCTGCGCCGGATCTCGAGGTCGGGCAGCCCGAGGACCTTCGGTCCCAGCGCCAGCTCATCGCGCACTCGCGCGGTCACGAACTGGTGCTCAGGCTCCTGGAAGACCATCCCGATTCGTCCGGCAAGATCGCGCGCGCGCCAGCGCCAGATCGGTTCGTGACCGCGTCCCGCGGCGAGCGCTTCCCCGGAGAGGACGTCGCCATTGGTCGGTCGCAGGAGCCCCGCGAGCATCAGGGCAAGCGTCGACTTGCCGGCGCCGTTGGGACCGACGACCGCCAGCGCCTCGCTGGAACGCACCTGCACCTCCACCGAGGCGAGCGCCGGGAGCCTCGCGCTCGGGTAGGTGAAGCCAACCC
>VBJP01000224.1 GCA_005880165.1 Chloroflexota bacterium
CTCTGGAGGAGCGTTCCTTGGTTGCCGGGGACATTGATCGTGACCGAGGGCAGGACATTCGGTTGCAGTCTGAGGTGGTAGGTGCTGTTCCCAACCATGTTGAACTGCGCTCGCATGGTCGCGTCTTGGAGCTGAAGCGCGTTGCCGGCGTCCCCCTGCGAGAGAACTCCTCCAGGTCCCCTGATCAGAGCAGGCGTATTTGGAAAGCTCCCTGGAGCCGTTGCGGCCGGCGTCGAGCCATAGTCGTTGGTCGCGAACTGTGGCGAAGCCAGTGTCGCCGCGACCACGTCGTTGCCGTCGAAGGTCAGGCCGCCAACGTTCACGACGACCGGGATGATGTCGGCCTGGACGGTGACGTCACACGCCGAGCCAGAGCAGCCGTTCGGATCGGCGCCGACCATGTTGTAGCCGTAGGTGACGCCGTTATGGGGGTCGAGTGTCGCACCATGCCAGTGCGGGACGGTACGCGTCGTGGGGAGCACGGTGGCGCCGCCAAAGGTTGAGCTCAACGCGCGCAGCTGGGCGTCGGCGATGACCGGCGGTTGAGCCGCACTGGACGCTCCGGCAACCTGCGCCACACCGGCGACCCCAAGGGTGAAAGCAACTGCGAGCAGGATTCCGAGTTTGCGGTGGGGCATTTCCCTTCCTTTCATGCACGGGGACCGGGGCGGGCGCGGACCACCAGTGAACGCGTGCCACGGCCTTTCGGCGGCGAGGCTGGGAGGCGCAATCGGTGTACCAACGGATCGATCGGGGCAAGCGAATGCGCACCCGATCCGTTGCCCATCGGCACCGACTCCGCGAACGGCGCTCGGCGAGGACGGCTAGTCCTCGAGATTGACGCGCAGATGCAGGTCGGCGAGCTGCTGATCGTCGATCGGCGAGGGAGCGCTGAGCATCAGATCGCTTCCGGACTGGGTCTTCGGGAATGCGGTCACTTCACGGATGTTGTCCTGGTTCGCCAGGAGCGCGCACCACCGCTCCAGACCGATGGCGATCCCGCCGTGGGGTGGGGCCCCGTACTCGAGCGCGTCGAGTAGCGCGCCGAACTGGTCGCGCATCCCGGCGATGGTGTGGCCCATCAGGGCGAACGCCCGCTCCAACAGGTCCCGCCGATGGATCCGAATGCTGCCTCCGCCCAGCTCCCACCCGTTGAGGGCCAGGTCGTATTGCTGCGCGTGGATCGACCCTGGATCGGCCTCCATCTGTTCAGCCTCCTCCCAGACCGGGGCGCTGAACGGATTGTGCGTGGCGTCCCATCGACCGAGATCGCGATCCCACTTGAACATGGGGAACCGGTGAACCCAGACGTAGGCGAGGACGCTCGGATCGCGCAGCCCGAGCCGATCCCCCATCTCCAGTCGCAGCTGCCCCAGCGCCGTCGCAGCCGCGACGCGGTCGCTGTCGGCCACGACCAGGAGCAGGTCGCCGGCTTCCGCCCCCGTCGCCGCTTGCACGCTGGCTTCGGCACCGCCCAGGAACTTCGCCGCCGGGCCGCGCAGGGAGCCATCGGCCTCGACTGACAGGTGCACCAGCCCGCCCGCGCCATGACGCCTGGCCAGGTCGGTCAGCTCGTCGAGCTGCCTGCGTGAGTAGCTCGCGCAGCCGGGAGCGCGAATGGCGTAGACAGCCCCACCGCCGGAAAGTGCGTCGGCGAAGACCCGGAACTCGACGTTGGTCACGGCCTCGCGGAGGTCGCACAGCGGCATCCCGAAGCGCAGGTCCGGCTTGTCGGATCCGTAGCGGACCAGTGCCTCCTCGTAGGTCAGGCGCGGGAATGGGGCCTCCTGGATCGGCCGGTCCGGAACGACCTCGCGGCTGACGGCGATCACCATGGCCTCGACCGTGGCGATCACGTCCTCCTCTCGGACGAAGCTCATCTCGATGTCGACCTGCGTGAACTCCGGACCGCGGTCCTTGCGCGAGTCCTCGTCGCGCATGCAGTGCGCCATCTGGTAGTAGCGGTCGTAGCCGGCCACCATGAGCAGCTGCTTGAGCTGCTGCGGGCTCTGTGGCAGCGCGTAGAAGTTCCCGGGTTGCAGCCGTGCGGGCACCACGAAATCGCGTGCTCCTTCCGGCGTGCTTCGGATGAGGAGCGGGGTCTCGATCTCGACGAAGTCGTCGCGTTCCAGCTCGCGTCGGACGGCGGAGGCCAGGCGAGCGCGCAGGAGCATCCGCTCGCGCATGGGTGGGCGACGGAGGTCGAGGTACCGATACTGGAGCCTAAGGGCTTCTTCCAGCCCAGGCTGCTCCTCGTTGACGTAGAAGGGAGGCACCTTCGACTCGTTGAGGACGGTCAGCTCGTCGACGGCGACCTCCACCTCGCCGGTCGGCAGCTCCACGTTGGTCGTGCCCTCTGGCCGATGCCGCACGGCCCCCGAGACCTGGATCACCCACTCATTGCGCGATTCGGCGGCGGCCTGGTGGGCGGCGGGAGCCTCATCGGCCGAGGTCACCACCTGGGTGATGCCATAGCGGTCCCGCAGGTCGAAGAACGAGAGATGGCCGTGATCGCGGCGGCGATGCACCCAGCCGGCGAGCGTCACGCGCTGCCCGACGTGCTCAGGACGGAGCTCGCCGCAGGTGTGGGTACGGAAGGACTGCGCTGTCGCCACGGGAGCGAAATGGTAGCCGAGCGGCGGCAGCCGAGCGGCCGTAGCTGCTGCGCTTCAGTATCGTGCTCATCCATGGTAGCATGTTGTGTGCGATGTCCGGGTTCGTTGCTTGCGTCCTGATCTTCGTCGCAGCCGGCCTCCTGGCGGTGAGTGCAGCGATGGCTTCCGGGCGGCCGGCCGCGAGCCGTCCGGCTGGACGAGCGCCGGAATGGCCGGCATGCTCGGCCTTGCCCTCGGGTTCACCCTGCGCGTCGTCTGGATCACGCCCCTCGGGTTCTTCCCCATCGGGCTCGCCGCGATGCTCATCGCGGATTGGGTGCGCCATCACCGAGGCCGTGAATTTGGGGCGTTCCTCATGGGCGCCGGCGTCTTCTGGGTCTGGGGAGAGATCTCTTCGCGCATGAACGACCTGAGCGACGCGGCCGTGACTAATCCAGGATGGACCCCGATCCCGCTGGCGGTATCGCTGACCGCGCTGATCCTGGGCGCGACCCTTTTTACTTGGAACCTCGGGACGGAGTCCGGTGATCCACCGCCCTGACGACCTCCGCTGCCAGCGTGTCGAGCGCGAGGTCTTGCTGGTCGCCGGACTCGAGGTCACGAAGCGTGGCACGCGCCAATCCCGGCTCGCCGAGGAGCACCGCCCATCGCGCACCGGCCTTCGCCGCCGCCTCGAGCTGCTTGCTGAGGGTCCGACTCAGGCCGTCCGTGCGCACGCGCAGACCGGCGTCGCGGAGCGCGGTGGCGACCTCCAGGCGTCTGGGTGCATCGTCGGGGCTCGCTGAAACGACAGCGACCAGCGGCGTCCGGGCCGGGAGGGTGACCTGCTGCTTCTGCGCGCCGATGACCGTTCGGTCGATCCCCAGGCCGAAGCCGATCGCGGGCGCGGGACGCCCGCCCAGCACCTCGATCAACCCGTCGTAGCGACCACCGCCACCCAGCGCGTAGTAATCGAGGCCTCGAACCAGCCGATGGTTGATCTCGTATCGGACCCCGAGACGGCCGAGCAGCTCCCGCAGCCCCTCGAAGTGTTCCCGGCATGCCTCGCACAGGTAGTCGAGCGCCTTCGGGGCGCCGGCAGCCAGCTCAGGATCCAGGTCCTTGTCGTCGAGCACCCGCAGCGGGTTGACCTGCAGTCGCCGCTGTGAATCGGCGCTCAACCGGCTGGAGAGTGGAGCGAAGTACTCAGTCAGCGCATCGCG
The DNA here is from genome assembly GCA_005880165.1 of Chloroflexota bacterium. Classification (GTDB taxonomy): domain Bacteria; phylum Chloroflexota; class Limnocylindria; order QHBO01; family QHBO01; genus CF-82. Next base: position 3,818 of record VBJP01000224.1, read on the forward strand.
GTACCGCGCCCGGCACACCATGTCGCCGATCGAGTTGAGGTGCGCGACCACTCCTCTCAGCCCGACCTCGGCGTAGAACCGATGCGCCAGCTCGATGAGCTCCGCGTCCACCATCGGTCCTGGATCGCCGATCACCTCGACGTCCCACTGGGTGAACTCGCGGTAGCGGCCCGCCTGCGGCCGGGCGTATCGAAACATCGGCCCCAGCATCCAGAGCCGCAATGGGCTGGGGCGCACGTGCATGCCGTGCTCGATGTAGGCGCGCACGATGCCCGCCGTCGGCTCGGGGCGGAGCGCCCATTCGGAGCGTTCCTCCTCGCTTCCTTTCGCGCCAGAGACGCGGAACATCTCCTTTTCGACGGCATCCGAGGACTCGCCGAGGCCGCGCGCGAACAGCTCGATGCGCTCAAAGATGGGGGTGTCGATCCGCTCGAACCCATAGCGCGACGAGAGGTCGCGAACGACTGCCTCGACCCGTTCCCAGGTGGGAGCCTCCTCCGGCAGCAGGTCGTGGGTGCCGCGCGGAGCGCTGATCTTCCGGGCCATCGCCGTGAGTGTACCGACGGGCCCGGGCCTCAGCCGCCGTTCAGCTCCCGGACGTAGTTCCAGCGATCGTCGCCGCTCAGGAGGCTGCGCAGGTGATTGATCTCGCCGGCGTGATACGAGTCGTGGCTGATCAACGTGGCGATGATCCAGCGCGTCAGCCGCTCGTCGCCCCAGTTCGTCATGCGGGGCCGGTCCAGCTCGGAGTCGTCGAGCGCCGCGACGTGCGAGCGCAGGCCCGCCTGCGCGTCGCGCAGCCAGGCGAGCGTCTCCGCCATCGGGGCCTGATGCTCTGGCCAGGGCTGAACGGCGGGCTGGTCCCAGAAAAGGGTGCGCGAACCGAACGCGTAGTCGTCATACATGATCTTGCAGGTGCCCAGGTGAATCACCATCCAGGCGATGGTGCGCTCGACCCCCGGTGGCTTGGCCTGCCACTGCTCCTCGGAGACCGTCGCCAGATTGGTCAGCAGCGCCTGGCTCTCGTTCGACTCTTCGATCCCCCTTCCCTCGAACGCCTCGTCCATGAGGTAGAGGAGCGCCTCCACGCCTGGCGAGGCCATCGGCGTAGCCTCAGCCCACCTCGCGGGTGACGCTGGTCACGTCGCGGACGCGCTCGATCCGCGTCAGCACGCGCGAGAGCTGCTGCAGGCTTGTGACCTTCAGCGTGGCGGTGATCGAGGCCATGCCATCCGGATGGACGCCGATGCTGGCCGCAACGATGTTGACCTTGTGCTCGGCGACGACATTGGTGATCTCGTTCAGCAGCCCCGGCCGGTCGATCGCCTCGATGCGCACGGTGATCGGGTAGGTCTGCAGTCCGGCGCTCTCCCATTCCACGTCGATCAGCCGCTCAATGTCCCGCTCCGACAGCACGGACGGGCAGGTGGACCGATGGATGGTGACCCCCTTGCCGCGGGTCACGTACCCCGCGATCGGATCGCCCGGGATTGGCGAGCAGCACTTCGCGAAGCGGACGAGCAGGTCGCCAACGCCCTTGACGCGAACACCCGTGGTCGACG
>VBJP01000052.1 GCA_005880165.1 Chloroflexota bacterium
CATCGGGCGAGGCCAGCGCGAGCTGATCATCGGCGACCGGCAGACCGGCAAGACGGCGATCGCCATCGACACGATCATCAACCAGAAGGGCCAGGACCTCGTCTGCATCTACGTCGCCATCGGTCAGAAGCAATCGACGGTCGCTCAGGTGGTGGCTCAGCTCGAGGAGCGCGGCGCCATGGAGCACACCATCGTGGTCGCCGCCGCGGCCAGCGACCCCGCTCCGCTCCAGTTCCTGGCCCCGTACGCAGGGGTCGCCATGGGGGAGGAGTTCCTCGACAACGGTCGAGATGCGCTGTGCGTGTACGACGACCTCAGCAAGCACGCCTGGGCGTACCGCCAGGTCTCGCTCCTCATGCGCCGGCCTCCCGGCCGCGAGGCGTACCCGGGCGACATCTTCTACGCCCACTCGCGACTCTTGGAGCGGGCGGCACGCCTGAACAAGGAGAACGGCGGCGGTTCGCTCACCGCATTGCCGGTGATTGAGACGCAGGCCGGGGATGTCTCCGCCTACATCCCGACCAACGTCATCAGCATCACCGACGGCCAGATCTTCCTGCAGACCGATCTCTTCAACCAGGGCCAGCGTCCCGCGGTGAACGCCGGGATCAGCGTCAGCCGGGTAGGCGGCAACGCCCAGATCAAGGCCATGCGCCAGGTGTCAGGTCGCCTGCGCCTGGACCTCGCGCAGTACCGCGAGCTGGCGGCCTTCGCCCAGTTCGCCTCGGACCTCGACAAGGCCACGCGCGACCAGCTGACCCGCGGCGAGAAGCTGACCGCCACGCTGCGTCAGCCCCAGTTCGCCCCCGTCCCGGTGGAACGCCAGGTCGCCATCCTGTGGGCGGCCACCAACGGCCACCTCGATGACGTCGAGACCTCGAAGGTCGGCGAGTTTGAGACCGAGTTCACGCGGTTCATCGAGTCCACGAATGAACAACTGCTACCCGCCATCGCGAAGGAGAAGGCGCTGAATGACGACCTCATCGGTCAGCTGACCAAGGCCGTCACTGACTTCAAGGCGCAGACCGGCTATGGGAAGCCGCCAGAGAAGGCGGCGCAGGAGACGGCCGCGCACGAGACGACCGATCAGGATAAGGCGGACAAGGGGAAGACAGATCAGAAGACGACGTCGACCGAGGAGCCCAAGAAGGCCTAGCCGATGCCGTCATTGAAGGAGATCCGCGGCCGGATCGGTTCGATCCGCAACATCGCCCAGATCACGCGGGCGATGGAGATGATGTCGGCCTCGCGGATGAAGCGCGCGCAGGACGCCATCCATGCGGCCCGCCCCTACTCCGACGAGCTGCGCGACGCGCTCAGCCGGGTGGCGGGTGCGGTCAGCGAGGAAGTGGATCCGCTGCTGGCCCGCAGGCCGGTGCGCCGCATCGCGCTGGTGGTGCTGACCACCGACCGGGGCCTTGCCGGCGCGCTCGATTCAAATACGGTCCGGGCCGTACTGCGGTGGATCACCAATCGGGTCGAGGCCTCCGGCGGCGAGGCGCCGGAGGTGGACGCGGTGACCGTCGGCCGGAAGGGTCGCGACGGGCTTCGCCGGGCCGGGATCCACATCGCCGCGCATTTCGCGCACCTGGGCAACCGGCCCGCATTCAGCGACGTAACCCCCATCGCGAGGCTCGTCACGCAGGACTTCCTGGAGGGCACCTACGACGAGATCGGCGTGGCCTACAGCACCTTCATCAGCACCCTCAGCCAACGACCCGAGGTGCGCACCGTCCTGCCCGTCGAGCAGCCGCAGATGCGGGAGCAGCAGCGCATCTCGAACGACGAGTACCTGTTCGAGCCGTCGCCAGAGGCGGTCATCCACCAGCTACTGCCGCACTACGTCGCGATCGACCTGTATCGGGCCGTGCTGGAGAACAACGCCTCGGAGGAGAGCGCGCGCATGGTCGCCATGCGCAGCGCCACCGACAACGCCAACGAACTGATCGACGACCTGACCCTCGTCTACAACAAGACGCGGCAGGCCACCATCACCCGCGAGATGATCGAGATCGCCTCCGGGGCGGAAGCCCTCGCCTAGCAAGGAGAGCATGAAGGACCGATGACCGATGGAACGGTGATTCAGATCACGGGGCCTGTCGTGGACGTGGAGTTCCCGCAGGACAAGTTGCCCGCGATCTACAACGCGCTGGAGATCAAGCGCCCGGGCGGCAAGGGGAAGGATGGCGATGGTTCGCTGGTGGTCGAGGTGCGGCAGCATCTCGGCAACAACTGGGTGCGGACCGTCGCAATGTCGACGACCGATGGCCTGTCGCGAGGCGTGAAGGCGACAGACACCGGTGGACCGATCCGGGTGCCGGTCGGCGAGGTGACGCTCGGTCGCGTCTTCGACGTCCTGGGCCATCCGATCGATGGCAAGGGCGCGGTCAAATCCAAGGAGATGCTGCCCATCCACCGCGAGCCTCCGTCGTTCGAGGACATGGAGACGGAGTCCCAGGTCTTCGAGACCGGGATCAAGGTGATCGACCTGATCGCTCCGTTCAAGCGGGGTGGCAAGGTGGGTGTCTTCGGCGGCGCCGGGGTCGGCAAGACGGTGATCATCCAGGAGCTCATTCGCAACATTGCCGCCGAGCATGGCGGCTATTCGGTGTTCGCCGGTGTGGGCGAGCGATCCCGCGAGGGCAACGACCTGCTCGGCGAGATGACCGAATCGGGCGTCATCGACAAGACCGTGATGGTCTTCGGCCAGATGAACGAGCCGCCCGGAGCGCGTCAGCGCGTGGGACTCACGGCCCTCACCATGGCCGAGTACTTCCGCGACGTCGAAGGCCGCGACATCCTGCTGTTCATCGACAACATCTTCCGATTCACGCAGGCCGGCTCGGAGGTCTCGGCGCTGCTGGGCCGCATGCCGAGCGCGGTCGGTTACCAGCCGACCCTGGCCACCGAGATGGGCGACCTCCAGGAGCGGATCACCTCGACCAAGAAGGGAGCGATCACCTCCCTCCAGGCCGTCTTCGTGCCAGCCGACGACTACACCGATCCGGCACCGGCCACCACCTTTGGGCACCTGGACTCCACGATTCGCCTGGAGCGCTCGATTGTGGAAATCGGGATCTATCCCGCGGTCGACCCGCTCACATCGACCTCGACCGTGCTCGACGCGCGAGTGGTGGGCCAGGAGCACTTCGACACCGCCCGCGAGGTGCAGCGCACCCTCCAGCGCTACAAGGACCTCCAGGACATCATCGCCATCCTGGGCATGGACGAGCTCTCGGAGGAGGACAAGGTCACCGTCGCTCGCGCCCGACGACTCCAGCGGTACATGAGCCAGCCCATGTTCGTCGCGGAGCAGTTCACCGGCCGGCCCGGGAAGTACGTGGAGCGCAAGGAGACGGTCCGCGGGGCGCGCGAGATCCTGGAGGGCAAGCACGACCAGCTGCCTGAGCAGGCCTTCCTGATGGCCGGCCAGATCGAGGATGTGGTCGAGAACGCGGAGAGCATCAAGTAGACCGATGGAGCTGATGGTCGGCCCGAACGACACCTTGGCTGGCGTTGCAACAACCTGCGGTGCCGTCCGCGCCGCCCTCTTCCCCGTCCCTGTGCATCCTCCCCGCGGGCGTCAGTCAGGGGGTACCTGAGATGCCGTTGCAGTTGGAGATCGTCAGTCCGGAGCGGAGGGCATTCACCGACGAGGTCGACATGGTGATCGTGCCCGGCATCGATGGTCAGCTGGGCATCCTGCCGCACCACACGCGACTGATCAGTGCGCTGGGCACCGGGGAGCTGCGGATCAAGAAGGGCGGCACCGAGCAGATCCTCTTCATCTCGGGCGGCTTCGTCGAGGTGCGCCCCGACAAGGTGGTCGTCATGGCCGACCTCGCCGAGCATTCCGACGAGATCGACGAGCAGCGGGCGATCGAGGCCCGCAAGCGTGCGGAGGCCGAGCTTGAGCAGGCACGCGCGCCGGCGGACATCGCCCGGGTGCGCGCCGCGCTGCAGACCGCGCTCATGCGCGAGCGGATCGCCGTCCGGCGCAGGTCCCGCGGCTAGGCACTCGACCCCGCGCGACGCAGCTCCAGGAATTCGGAGACGCTCAGGAGACCCAGACCCACCCGAACGACCCAGGGCAACTGGCGCCTGCGTGGATCGCGGAAGCGGCGTGGATCGGTCAGCCGGACGCGCCGTCCACCGCTGACCAGCGTGCAGCCTCCCGCCGCCACCACGTTGCGCACCCATTCCGATTGCGGACCATAAGTAAGCGCGAACGTATACCGGTCACCGCGGCGGAAGACGTTCACCGGGGTCTGGTAGTGGCGGCCGCTTCGCCTGCCGGTGTGCTCCACGATTCCAAACCAGGGCAGCACCCGCGCGATCGGCAGCATCAATCGATTGGTGACGGCAACGTTGAAGCGGGCCAGCCAGCGAGGAAGGGCCATCCGCCCATACTGCTACCATCGGTCCATGGCCGGCGAGAAGGCGCCCGACGAGCCCACGACCGTCGAGGAGGCAAGCCGCGCCCATCTGCGTGGCCCCGCAGGCCAGACCGACCGCGGATTCCGGCGCATGCAGGACCTGCGCAAGATCAGCCGCGAGTACCCGTTCATCTGTCCTGTCGACTCCAGGCCCCACAAGGGCTCACCGCTCGGATCGGACCCGAACCTCGATCCAAGTTTCATCGCCAACCATCGGGAGGACGACGGCGCCCATTACCTCGGCTGAGCCGATGGCGCCCACCGCCGGAGCCCTGATTCAATGCAGACCTGCGACTTCTGCGGCGCCCGCATGCCGCTGCTTCCCGTCCGGATCGAAATCGTCCGCGAGTCGGGCCCCATCGGTCTCGCCTCCGATCCAGCGCCTGGCGCCACAGTGAACTTCACCAAGGGCTACGCCTTCTGCTCATCGGACCATGCCTACGCGTGGGCCAGGGAGCGCCGGTACATGCTCTGCAACCGCGCTCCCACGCCGTTCGAGGAAGGCATGCAGCCGTACCTGCCGAGCCGCCACTTGGGCGGTCGCCTGGGCCTGTGCGATGGACACCACACCGGCCCGCACGAGTGGAAGGAAGCCTGGCCGTCCTGACGCCAGCCCGCCGCGGGTAGACTGCGGCCCGTGCAGAAGTTCATCGTCACCGGCGGCCAGCCGCTGAACGGCGAGGTGCAGATCGCCGGGGCGAAGAATGCGGTGCTGAAGCTCATGGCTGCGGCGGCGCTCACCGACGACCCATGCGTCCTCTACAACGTGCCCCGTATCAGTGACGTCGCCATCCTGCGCGAGACGATGAGCGACATCGGCTTCGAGGTGAAGCGGACCGATGACGACGCCCTCGAGATCCGGGCCTCTTCCGCCGAGTGGCTCTTCGTGCCGCTGGAGGCGGCCATGAAGATGCGCGCCTCCTTCATCCTGCTCGGGCCGCTGCTGAGCCGGTTCGGGCGCGTGATCATCAGCAACCCGGGCGGTGATCGGATCGGACGGCGACCGGTCAACCTGCACGTCGAGGCCATGACCGCCATGGGCGCCGAAGTGGAGTACAAGAACGGCTACTACTTCGCGCACGCCCCGCAAGGACGCTTACGGGGTGCGGTCATCGAGTTCCCGTACGTCACGGTGATGGGCACCGAAAACGCCCTTCTCGCCGCGGTTCTCGCGCAGGGCACCACCGTGATCGAGAATGCCGCCCGCGAGCCGGAGACCGACGACCTGGTTGGGATGCTGTGCGCGATGGGGGCGCACATCGAGCGGCCCGCCGAGCATCGACTCGAGATCGAGGGAGTCGATCGCTTGCGCGGGGTCACGCATCGCGTCATCGGAGACCGGCTGGAAGCGGGGACCTTCGCGATCGCGACGGCGATCACCGGAGGCGACGTGACGATGCGCGGGATCGACCCGAGGCACCTCGCAGCCTTCCTGGCCGTGCTCGAGTGCATGGGTGTACCACACGAGACCGATGGCGCCGACGGCGGCAGCCTGCGCATCCATTCAGCCCCGGGCTACCGTCCGGCGGATATCGAGACGGAGCCCTACCCCGGGTTCGCCACCGATCTCCAGGCGCCGCTCGCGGTGCTCATGACCCAGGCGGACGGCATGTCCACCATCCACGAGACGATCTACGAGGACCGCCTGGAGTACGTGACCGAGCTGAACAAGATGGGCGCGGTGATCGAGGTCCTCGACGACCGCCATGCGCGGATCGCGGGGCCTACGCCGCTCCACGGTCGGGAGGTCGAGATCTCGGACCTGCGCGCCGGCGCCACCCTGGTTCTGGCCGCGCTGGCCGCGTCGGAGACGAGCGTCATCTCCGGGGTCGAGCACGTCGACCGGGGCTACGAGCAGATCGAGTCGAAGCTCGTCGGCCTGGGTGCCCAGATCCACCGCATCGACGCCTAGGAGGCTGCGGCTGGGAGACGCGGTTCGTTTCAACACGGTCCTCGAATCGGCGCGCGGCGGAGGCGCGGTCGCGCTCATTCCTCCGGAGTTCGTGAAGCCGCTTGGCGGGCTGAAACAGATGCGGGTCTTCGGCACGGTCAACGGCGTGGCCTTCCGAAGTAGCACGATGCCATACCGCGGGGGCTTCTACCTGGGTCTGCACAAGGCCACGCGCGAGGCGGCGGGCGTCGGGTTTGGCGACCCGCTGGAGATCGAGATCACGCGCGACGACTCCCCGCGGGTGCTCGCCCTGCCAGCCGAGCTCGAGGCGGCCTTCGCTGATGAGCCGGCGTTGGGAGACCGCTTCGCATCGCTCTCCTTCTCGCGGCGTCGCGAGCTCGCCGACCCGATTGGCGAGGCCAAGCGTCCGGAGACGCGCGCCCGCCGCCTGGAGGAGGCACTGGCCCGACTTCGCCAGGGCTAGGCGGGGGCCCGCTGGCAGGCCGGGCACCAAAACGTGAGGCGGGCGAACTCGCCCTGGCGGCTCAGCTCGATGCGGGTTCCGCAACGGCGACAGGGACGGCCGGCTCGCCGGTAGACCCACAGCCGTGCCCCAGGCCTCCGCTCGCCGGTCGTGGTGCGGACGCCGGCAATCGCCGCAGCGCGCAGCACACGATGGGCGGCGACGACCAGGCGTTCGAGCTCACCCGCGCGCAGGTCCTCGACCGCGGTCCGGGGGTTGACGCGCTCCATGAAGAGCACCTCATTGCGGACGACGTTGCCGATGCCGGCGAGCGCGCACTGATCGAGGAGCGCCTCGCCGATGGCCGTGTGAGGGAGTTTTCGGAGGTTGGCCACGGCATCGGCGGCATCGAAATCAGGCCCAAGGAGGTCAGGACCCAGCCGTGCCAGCGCCTTGGATCGCGCCGCCCCCACATCGGTCAGGAGTTCGACGGTTGGGCAGTCGAAGCAGACCGCCACGGCGTGATCGGTACGGAGCACCAGGGTTGCCCGCCGATCCGCGAGGCGCCACGCCTCGCCCGGTCGGTAGCGATGCCAGGAGCCGGACATCCGCAGATGGTTGCGCAGGATCCGTCGACGACGACCCTCACCGAACGTGATCAGCAGGTGCTTGCCACGGGACTCGACCTCGGTGATGCGCAGCCCCGCCAGGCCGGAGAGGTCTGGCACGCTGCGCAGGAGCGGACCGGGCCGGGCACGCGCCTCCAGCAGGGTCTGACCCAGCAGCACCCGCCGCAGCCCAGTGGCGACCCGGAAGAGCGTGTCACCTTCCGGCATGGGGGCAGATGGTACTCGTGGTGAGCCGGTTTCGAGGAGGCGGTTACGGCCACGCGGGCCGGTATACTGCGGGCGCCCCGCGGGACCCGACCACGACCGCCGCGGCCGGCGCTCAAGCATGCAACAGGCACCGCGCAGCGCACCATGAAAATCGGCATCGACCTCGGGACCGCCAACATCCTGGTCTACGTCAAGGGCAAGGGTGTGGTGCTCAACGAGCCCTCCGTGGTTGCCATCCGCGACGACGACAACCGTCTCGTCGCGGTCGGCGAGGAGGCTCGCGAGATGATCGGCCGCACACCCGGCAACGTGCGCGCCATCCGTCCCATGCGGGACGGCGTGATCGCCGACTACCTGATCACCGAAGCGATGCTGCGCTACGTGATCAACAAGGTCGCGCGCGTCCGGATCTTCAAGCCGGACGTCATGATCAGCGTCCCGTCCGGCGTGACGAGCGTGGAGAAGCGCGCGGTGCGCGACGCGGCGCTCAAAGCCGGTGCGCGTGAGGCGTCGCTCATCGAAGAGCCGCTGGCGGCGGCGATCGGGGCCAACGTCCCCATCTCCGGCCCGTCCGGCAACATGATCATCGACATCGGCGGCGGAACGACGGAGATCGCAGTCATCGCGCTCGGCGGGATCGTGGTCAGCGATTCTGTCCGGATCGCCGGCAATCGGTTCGACGAGTCGATCGCCAACTACATCCGGCGCAAGTACAACCTGATGATCGGGGACCGCACCGCCGAGGAGGTGAAGATCCAGATCGGATCGGCGCTGCCGCTCGATGAGCCCCTGACCATGGAGGTCAAAGGGCGCGACCTGATCGCCGGCCTGCCACGGACCATCCCGATCACCTCCTCTGAGGTCACCGAGGCGATCGAGCAGCCGCTTCAGCAGATCGTGAGCGCGGTGCGCAACGTGCTCGAACAGACGCCACCCGAGCTGTCCAGCGACATCATCGACAAGGGGATGGTGATGTCCGGGGGCGGATCGCTACTCCGCAACCTGGACACCCTGCTCACCCAGGTGACCGGCATCCCATGCCACGTCGCGGAGAACGCGCTGAACTCGGTCGCCGTGGGCACGGGCCTTGCACTGGAGCAATACACGACCTTCCGCAAGAGTCTGGTGAGCAGCGCGTGAGCCTGGCGGCGCAGACGGTCGCTGCCCGAGCCGGGGTGCGCGAGAAGACCGGAGCGCCAAGGACAACGCCCAAGGCGTTCGCGGATTTCCACATCCACACCCGGTTCAGCCGCGACTCGATCCTTTCCGAGGACAAGTTCATCCGCGTCGCGCTCGAGCGCGGCCTGACACACGTGGCGATCACCAACCACAACAACGTCGAGGGCGCGATTGCTGTCCGCGATCGCGCTCAGGAGCTTGGCGTCGATGACCAACTGACGGTGATCCTGGGCGAGGAGGTGAGTACCGTCGACGGCGAGGTGGTGGGCCTCTACCTCCACCACACGATCCCGAGAGGTCTTTCCGCGGACGAAACGGCGGACGAGATCCACCGCCAGGGCGGACTCGTCAGCATCCCGCACCCCTTTGATCCCTTCCGCGGCTCGCACATCCGAGAAGTACCGCTGACGAGACTGGCGGAGGCTGGCAAGATCGACGCCGTGGAGGTCTTCAACAGCCGCGTCACATTCCAGCGCCACAACCTGCGCGCCGCAGAATTCGCGGCGCGCTACGGCCTACCCGCCATCGCCTGCAGCGACAGTCATGCGAGCTACGAGATCGCGATGAGCACCAACGCGCTGCCGCTCTTTGGGAGCGCGGCTGAACTGCGCGCGGTGCTTCCGCAGAACCAGTGGCACGCCAGCCGCTCGACGATCCTGGTGCACCTGACGACTCGCTACGCCGTCTGGAGCAACATCGTTCGCCGATGGATGGGGCGCGAGACGGCCGCCGCCCCGGTGCTCGGGCCGGAGCCGCCCGCACGCTTTGAGCACGAGCCGATCGAGCGGCCCGACCGTCGAGAGCTGCCCGATCCCCATGATCCGGAGGCGTCGTCGAACCGTGGCTGAACCACGCGATCCGGGCCACGCCGAGCATCCGAGCGCCCCCCACGAGCACGGCCACTCGTTCTACGAACCGGGCGAGTTCCTCGACGCCCCTGCCTCGGAGCCGATCCCTGAACGGGAGGTAAGCCTCGCTCGCCGCTTCCTGAACCTGCGGACCATTGGGTCGATCGTCTTCGGGGTTGCTCTCCTGGTCCTGCTCTTCGTCTTCGTGCTGGGCGTCGATTGGGGCCGGACCTGGTCGCAGATCGTCCACGCGAATCTGGGTCTCCTGTTCGTCGCACTGGCGATGTACTACCTGACCTTCCCCCTGCGCGGCTTCCGCTGGGCTTTCATCCTGCGTCGTACCGGCACGCCGATTCGCCTGGTGCCGGCGACGGAGATCCTGTTCCTCTCGTGGTTCGTCAACTGCCTGGTGCCGGCCAAGCTGGGGGACCTGTATCGGGCCTACCTGCTGAAGGGCACCTACGGCGCTTCAGCCTCTCGGACGGTGGGGACGATCTTCATCGAGCGCATCGCCGACATCATCGTGGTCTTCGGGCTGGACCTGGCGGCTGGCTACTGGAGCTTCCGGGGCCGGCAACGGCCGGAGGTGGACGCACTCTTCATCGCCGGTTTCGTGGTTGCGGTGGCGTTGGTCCTCTTCGTCCTGGCGCTGCGCTTTGCGGGCGGTCACCTGACGCGCTTCCTGCCATCCCGGCTTGCCGACCTCTATGAGCGGTTCCACGAGGGCAGCACGGGAGCGCTGACGCCCGCATCCGTCCCCGTCATCGTCATGGTCACCGGCGCCATCTGGCTGCTTGAGGGACTGCGACTCTATTTCGTGATCCATGCGCTGAACCTGCCGGCCGCTCACCTCGGGATCAGCGCGTCCGTCTTCGTGGCGCTGGCTGCGGCCCTGTTGACCGCCATTCCCCTGACCCCGGCAGGGGTCGGCTTCGTGGAAGCGGGAATCGTGGGAGCGCTGCTGATCTACGGGGTGCCTCACGAGTCGGCGGTTGCGGTTGCGCTCACGGACCGTGCCATCTCGATCATGACCGTCATCGTGCTCGGCGGCATCCTGTACGCCTTCAGCGGCATGGTGCGACGTGCCCACGGAGCCGGACCGGCGCAGCGGGGGCGCCTTCGAGGCCAGAAGACCGTCGCCGGCGCTCCATCGGGCAAGATCGGCCAGCCATAGCCGATCGCCGCGCTCGCGGTACCTTCCTCCTATTGAGGCAGCCTCACCCCGCGGCCATGCTGCGGGTGCATGCACGCACCACTCCGGTGTATAAGGTCCGGGTGGCGTGCGCCGCAGCAAGCAGTGGCATGACGTTCCAATCGCCTCGAACCTTCAACACCTGGCTCCGAGGCCAGCTGAAGGAAAAGAAGATGAGTCAACGCCAGCTCGCCCTGCAGTCGGGGGTCGATCACTCGACGATCTCCCGCCTGATCAAGGGGGACCGCATGCCATCGCTTGGGACAGCAACCAAGCTTGCGCGCGGCCTCCGCGAGATTCGTGACGAGGCCGATAGCCCCGGCTATTTCGCGAGCGTCTCCTCGCGCCAGGTCCTTCCCACTACGCGCGTCGAATACGCTCTCCGCGGGGATGAGCTGCTGACCGAGGGTGACGTCCGAGAGCTGATGCAGGCGTACATCACGCTGCGCACCCGTCGGCTCCGTGACGGGGGCAACAACGGCGCACCCGGCCTCTCCAGAGGCACCTGACCCTCAGGACTTCGGCGGGATGCGAATCGCCCGCCGCGTCATCCGGAATGCGCTTGGCGGCAACGCCGGCAGAGCGCTGGCTCCGGCGTAGAGCAGCCACGCACGGCGCATGTTCACCGCGTCGTAGCCAGCCTCCACCCCCGGCGTCTCCAGCATGAAGGCCGTCGCGGGCGCCAGGCGTTGGTCGCGCAGGAAGGCGCCCAGCCCGGCTGGACCGATCCGCCCCGCTCCCAGGTGCTCGTGACGATCGTTTCGCGACCCCCGCTCGGAGCGCGAGTCATTGAGGTGCACGAGCAACAGCCGATCGATGCCCACGAGCTCATCGAAGCGATCGATGAGCGCCACCGCCGAACCCGGGTCCGCGATGTCGTAGCCGGCGCCCCACAGGTGCGCCGTATCCAGGCAGAAGGCGAGCGGGCCGGCGTGGTCGCCACGGAGCGCGGCCGTGGCGTCTAGGATCTGCGCCAGCTCTTCGACGGTCGATCCGATGTTGTCTCCGCCTCCCGCGGAGTTCTCCAGGACGAGGGTCACCCGAGGCGGCGCCTCGGAAAGGGCGGCGGCCGCGTTCTCGGCGATGCGCCGGAGGCCGGCCTCTGTTCCACCACCACGGTGCGAACCGATGTGGGTGTTGACCAGGGTCGCCCCGTATGCGGGTGCTCGCTGGAGCTCGTGGATCAGGCCGGTGCGCGATTGCGAAGCGAACGGTTCGGCGGTTCCCGCCAGGTTGATCAGGTAGCTGGCGTGGACCGCAACGGGCTGAATTCCAGCCCGGGCGAGATAGGCGATGAATGTCGCGGCATCGGGAGGGGCCGCGGGACGCCGTCGCCAGGCCGTCGGGTTGTCACTGAAGATCTGAAGGGCCGTGGCGCCGATCTGGCGGGCGCGCCGTCCCGCGCGCATCAGGCCGCTCCCCACCCCCAGGTGGATTCCCACGCGCGGGGCTTCGGAGGGCCATGTCAGTCGTCGTCGTGGGTCATCTGCTACGGTGCGGGGCATGGCGCCCCCCGAGGAACCGCATCCCGGGCTCGACCTGCTGACGATCGCCCTGCTCGTCTTCTTCCTGTCGCTGATCGTGATCGTCGCTGCGCTGCTCTTCTTGCCGGCCGTCTTCCACTGACCGATGGCGACGCCCGAAGCGGCGTTGAGCGACCTCGGGTGATCCCGCTCAGCGGCTCCTCCCCGGCGACACGGTGACCGGCTCGATCATCCCGTAGCTGCCGTCGCGTCGCCGGTAGAGGACGCACAGG
>VBJP01000229.1 GCA_005880165.1 Chloroflexota bacterium
CCAACCATGCCCAGGGTCAGGTGCTCAATCGTGCGAGTCGCCAGGTCTTGGGCGGGACTGAGGCCCGGCAGAAACTTCAGCGCGCCGAACCATAGAAAGACGAACCCGAGTCCAAGTCTGATGACGGGCACTCCGTATCGCGCCAGGGAGCCGGTGATCGCTGCATCTAGCGGATCAAGTTTCGGCGGAAGACGCGGCGGCCAGCGCTGGGGCTTGGAGGCGCTCATCGGCGACACACACTACTGAACGGGGCGCAAGTACGTGGTCAATTCGCGTGAACGCTTCATAGGAATCGTCGCGCACGGGCTGAAAGGCGTTCATAGGCGTTCACACCGAGGGCCCTACGGTCGCGGCGTTCCTGGCTGTGATAGGTCCACTGAGCCACTGTCGCGCTCGTAGCGGCGATCCCGCCTATGCCTCCGATCTGGGCATCTCGGTCCTCCCTCGAGGGATGCCGAGCTGGGGTAGGCCTCGAAGAGCTTCCCGATGGGGCGGAAGCCAAACGCTGGCTTCCATGATGTTGCCGAGGGCAGGGAGACGAGCCTGGACCTCGCCGTCCTCTACCGCCTGGTGGTCGGGCACCGTAGGGAATTGCTGGCGCGGCGACGCTCCGCGTTTCAGCGGCCGACTCAACCGAGACGAATCAAACGGCGGGCCTGACGAGCGGTGGCTCTTGGATGCGGCGCACGCTCGTTGCCACTTCCAGCCGACTGCGTGTAACAAGACCGGGTTCCTTCCCACCGGATAACCTCGGGAGGACCCGTGCTCGCACCGGCGTCCTGATACGCAGTCAGATCGCCTGCACCAGTTCTCGGTGCGCAAGAGGACCGAAGACCGCCCGCGCACCGACGCTGCCGGCCTACGGCTCGACGACGAGCTTGCCGCGGACGTGACGCCCGGCGATCTCGGCCAACGCGCGGCCGGCATCGGCCAACGGGAACGTCGCGATCTGCGGGCGCCGCAGCCGACCCGCGGCGACGGCGGCCGCGAGCCGATCGAGCTTCTCGGTACTCGCCTGGGTGCGCACATTAACGCCGATGAGGCCGCGGGCGGCGAGCGCGTCCGTGTCCGCCGCACCCAGCATCGACATCACGTGACCGCCGCTACGCACCAGCTCCGCCAGACGGCCGACCGTCTCCTTGTCTCCAACCATGTCCAGGACTGCGGCCACCCCCTCCGGATAAGTGGCGCGCACCGCCTCGACGACGTCATCCGCCTCGTAGTCGATCGTCTCGGCCGCGCCCAGCTCGCGGGCGTACGCGTGGTTGACGGCCCGCGTGACGGCGACTACGGTCGCGCCGGCGGTCGCCACCAGCTGGGTGGCGATGCTGCCGATGCCTCCCGTCGCCCCCAACAGCACCACGACGTCGCCCGGCTGCGGCTGGATCCCGTCCACCAGCTCAAGTGCCGACAGCCCGGCCAGCGAAAGCGCGGTGCCGAACGGCGCGTCGATCTCGACCGGGCGGCGGGCGATGGTGCCGACCGCCGCGATGGCGTACTCGGCCATGGTGCCCTGGCCCATCCCCGGTTTGCCATGCTGGCCGAAGACCGCGTCCCCTGCCGCCAGCTCGGATACTCCCGGACCTACCGACTCAACAGCGCCGGCCAGGTCGAAGCCGGGGACCAGCGGGAAGTGGTGCTCGGCGAAGTCCTTGTAGGCCCCCCTGAGGACCGCGAGATCTGCCGGGTTGACCGATGCCGCCTCCACGCGGACCCGGACCTGCCCGTCCGCAGGCGTCGGATCTGGTAGCTCGCGGACCGATCCCTCGGCTCCAAACTCTTCGACCGCGAAGGCGCGCATGGGATCTCCTCTTGGCTCGGGCGTACGTCGGGCTTGAACGTGTTGGGCCGCAGTACCTGCGAGGAGCGTACAGATGGAGCTCCAGGACGACCTCGACCTGGCAGCGGCGGTGGCCGATTCCTCGGTCGCCTTCGAGCGCTGGTCGCGATCGCTGTTCGAAACCGATGCGCCGAGCTATCCAGCCGCCGCCCGGAGCGAACCTGCAACAAAGCCGTGGACAGCCAGCCCTTGATGGCCTCGCCCTTCAGGATCTGACGGCCCAAGCGCCATCTGACAGGCAATAAGGCGGACGACTTGCTAGCGGACGTCCATTCGGAGGTTCTAAAGACTTGACTGGTAGCCAAGCGCCGCCCTGAGCCCAGTGGCACCGGCCAGTCCGGCAGGTGGGACGAGCTCCGCGAGGGACGCGATCCCGCGACGGGTGCCTCATGCAGCCCCCGCACGGTTCGAGGGTGATGCGTTTTCGTGTCAGACGGGATCGGACCCCTCGCCACGTTCGACCTCGTCCACGTCCTGGTACCAGGCGAGTCTCGTCCCCACCGCCGCGCGGAGCCGCCAGCGGCGCGACTTGGGACCATCGTCGAGCGCCGTCCGAATGGCATGGATACGCGCATTGACCGCGGACGCGGTGTCGGGCGGCACTCCAGGAGCGCTGCCGAGCGCCGACTCGGCGCGATCGAGGTTCGTCCTCGCGGAGTACCAGAACCCCCAGTCGCCGCTCAACAGTGCCAGCAGGTGCCCGCGGTCGATCGTGCCTGCCTGACCGTCGCCAAGGTCGTGCTCCGCGAGTAGGACGATCAGGTCCAGGAGGTCATTGTGTGTCACGTCGTGGATCTGGAGCTTGGACAAGAGCAGGTCCACCGGCGTAATGGTCGGGCTCCCCAGTTGGAGCCGATTGCGCAGATCGACAGTGTGCGACATGACGAGTTGATCGAGGAAGACATCAACCTTGAAGCGGGCGTCGGCGCTCAGGTAGATGAGCCGCTTAATCCCCCACTCGCGAGACCACCTGATGGTCGGGTCGAGCTGCCACCCTTCGTCGGTGAACAGCGCTTCGATCTCTCTTTGCTCGCGCGAATAACCCATCAGGTCGATGTCGCGCGGCGGTTGCCGGCCAAGCGTCTGCATTAAGCCGGCCTGCGCGGAACAGATGAGTAGGATGGCGAGCGAGCCGGTGACTCGCAGCGTCATGTTCCGTTCGGAGGCGCGGGCGCACAGACGAAGGGCCTCGTCGCGAAGGGCGGGTACGTTTCCCCAGCCGGTAGCCTTTTCCGGGGTCATCGATCGCGGGCCAGCTCACCCTGAGACGAGCAGAACGTTCCGTACGCCTGTGCGTGGATCCACGTCGACGAGCGCCCCGTCGAGCACGCCTTCGGCGTACTCGCTGCCAGGGTTGACCGCTCTCGTACGGCCGATCCACTGTACGCCCTTCGACTCGTGGATGTGACCGTGGAGCGACAGCGTCGGCTGATAGCGCAGGATCGCGTCGCGGACGGCCGTGCTCCCGACCGGGATCATCTCCGGGCCTGACCCGGTCATCACCATCTGCAGGTTCGCATCGAGCCGCGGCGCGAAGTCGAGCCCGCTTCCAAACGGCGGCACGTGGAGACTGAAGATCGCGCGGCCGGGATCGCGGACCCGATCTGCCACCTCGGCGATCCGAGCTGCAAGCTCCTCCTCCGACACGTCGCGCGGGCAGTGCCACGGAGTGATGTTGCCGTACCCGAGGCCAATGAACTCGGTGCCGTCCAGTTCGAGAACCCGGCCGTTCGGGTCCTCGACGACATCTGAACACGAGAGCGCTTCGTCCACCTCGAAGAAGTCGTCGTTGGCTCCGCTCACGAAGACTCCTTGGCCATCGTGAGCCACCGTTCCACGCGCTCGACCACAAGACGGCGGAACACCTTATCGATCGCGGCCTGATTCCCCGAGAGCGCCGAGTTTTCTTCGGGCGTGGTCTCGAACGCGTACTGGCCCGAGTCGGCGATGCGCTGGCGCAGCGTCGCCAGCTCAGCTTCCGTACGGGGCCTGCGGTGCAGGCCCATGAACTGCGAGGTCCAAGTCCCGTCCGTCTGGCGGACGATCGGCACGAGGAACTTCCCGGTGATGTCGCCCCCGCAGACGATGACGTCGGCGTCGTAGAACTTCGGTGTCGCCAGGAACTTGCGCCAGCAGAGGTCCGAGCCGTGAATGTCCGAGCAGAAGTAGAGCTTCATGCCGGATTACTCATGTGCCCGACGTCCGGGCCCGTGACCGACGGCTCCGTGCCCAGCTCCAGCCTCAGGATCGCGTCGATCCGCTCTACGAGCGCGTCGGCCATGTACCGCCCGATGCTGCGCGAGGCAGGCGTCGAGCGAGCCGGAACGCCGGTCGGCGGGACGGCGTCGGGCGGAATGGGGAATACGTCATAGGTCAGGACGCGAGTGCCCGAGTCGTCGGTCTTGCGGTCCTCCCGGACGAGCTCCGGGTAAAGCTCCTCGACGAGCGAGGTTTCCGCGATTCCGGCGTGCTCAATCTCCCAGCCCGGGAAACCCTGCGGGAAGATCCGTGGCAGGTCTGCGTCGTGCAACTGCTCCCACCAGTTGATCAGCAGGGCCGTGGCCTCGGCGCGGCCTTCGGTGGCCGCGGCGATGCCCTCGAAGAGGAAGCCGGCGTTCTCGAAATGGCCGTTGAGCACAATGACGCTGCGGAAGCCGCTCCGGATCAGGTCGGCGACGATGTCCCGGCACACGTCGGTGAGCACGGCGCCATGGAGGCCCACGGAGCCGGGAAACGCGCGCGCGACGCCGCTGGCGCGCGGTTGCGAACGGGCCGCGTAGAACAGGGGTGGCAGGATGACGAGGGGCCGCCGCGCGGCGAGCCGTCTCGCGAGCCCGAACGAGACGAGCGCGTCCGCCCCGAGTGGAAGATGATGGCCGTGCTGTTCGAGCGAACCAACCGGGATCACGGCGACGGACGTTCCCGCTACCGCGCTCGCGACCTCCTGCCAGGTCATCTGCTCGAAGAGTCTGAGCTCGCCGTCGTTCATACTCCCTCCCGCGCTGGCTTGCGAATCGGGTTGAAGGCATGGAAGACGCGGCCTGGGTGGAAGCGCGTGACGCTCGCTCCCATCCAGGATGCCGCGCCAATTCTTGTAGCTGCTGTCGCTGGCCGCTATTCGACTGGGATCTCCTTGAAGCGCTTGTCGACGGCGACGCCGCGCTGCGCGCGGTACCAGCGCGCCACGACGAACCAGACGATCGCGATGACGATCGCGGCTAGCGTCATGTAGAGCGAGATCGGGTTGTTGCTATTGAGGGCGTTGAGGTAAGTGTCCTGGGTGGTCCGCCAGATGAGGAAGCCGGTGAAGACCACGCCGACGAGGCCGGCGATCGTCATGACCGGGATTCCCGCCACGCGCTGGGCCGCCGGCGACCGCTCGAAGATCTCCTTCTTCCAGTAGGGGAAGAAGACGCCGGTAAGGCTCACAACGAAGAACGCGAGCGAGAACGTAAGCAGGCCTGACAGGATGCCGACGTATGTCGTGAACACGTAGACCGCGAGCCAAGCCTCGGCGATCAGGAAGAGCGCCAGGATCGCCCACGCCGGCGAGTGGTACTCCGGCGAGACCTCCGCGAGTTTCCCGGGCGCCACGCCGTCGATGCCCCAGGCGAACAGGGCTCGAGAGCCGTACATGATGTTTGAGCCGAGCGCGAACGGGATAACTAGGATCACCCAGAGGTTGATCAGGATCGTCAGGATCGGGTTGTTGGCTAGGATCGAGGCGGTCCCGTTCACGAGGGTCTTGAACGTATAGCCTCCGTCGGCAGCGCCGACGAGGAACGCATCGCCCATTGCCCATCGGGCAAAGATCATGAAGGCGATGAAGATGACTCCCGCAAGGATCATCGCTCCGACGATCCCGACGATCGGGGCGCGCCGTACGTTCTTCACCTCGCCCGAGAACGCGACCATGTTCACGGAGAACAGGATCGAGAACGCCGGCCAGACCATGAAGTTGAGGGTCTGCCCGAGATCGGTCGTGGGCACTTTCGCGCTCGCGAACTTGTCGAAGGCGCCCGCGCCGACGGCCGAGTCGTAGGCGCTCTTGAAGTCCAGGACGCCGAGGCCGCCGAGCGCGAGGACGGCCAGGGTGACGACCACGCTGCCCAGCCCGATCAGCGTGCACCATCGCTGGATCCTGAAGAACGTCCCCATGCCGCGATAAGCCAGGAACGCCACTAGGGCGACGATGAAGGTGCCCGCGATGAACACTCCCCAGCCACTACCCAGCCAGGTTCCCCAGTCGGTGAGCGTTCCGTTTTTGAGCTGTACGCCGAGCACCGAGAGCATCGGCGACAGCCCGAAAATAGCGAAAAAGGCGCCGTTTAGGCCGAAGTAGAAGGTGTAGAAGAACGCCTGCATGAAACTGACGACGAAGCCCAGCTCTGGTCGGACGATGCGCGAGAGAAAGACATACTCGCCGCCCGAGCGCGGATAGGTCGCCGCCAGCAGCGCGTAGACGATGCCCACGCCGATTGAGCCCAGCGTCGTGATGAGGACCGACCACTCGAAGGACGCGCCGGGATAGGCGACCCAGTCGATCAGTGTGAAGCCGATGTACGCGATCGTGATGGCGTTGAGC
>VBJP01000230.1 GCA_005880165.1 Chloroflexota bacterium
CGTCTTGGGTCATCTCGTCACGCGTCGCCTCGTCGCGCGTCTCGGCGTCTCGCGCGTTCTCCTGCGCGACCTCATTCTCGTGATTCTCGGATTCCATCTGGTCACATGTCCCTTCGGTCGAGGCTGCTCACCGGTTCCGGTTCGTCACCATCGACGTAACGCTCGACATCAGCCTCATCGAACAGGTCGTAGACGCGGATCTTGCCGAGCGCCTCGAGCTGGAGGATGACCTTGACGCCCGCCAGGTTCACCCCCTGGCGCCGGGTGAGGAAGCGGATGATACGCACCCGCCTGATGTCCGCCTCTGAGTAGAGGCGGAGATTGTTTCGACGCTGCGGACAAAGGAGGCCTTCCTCCTCGTAGATGCGCAGCGTCCGTGGATGCACGCTCGCCAGCTCGGCGGCAATGCTGATGAAATATCGCGGCCGCTGGAGATCACCCCGCAGGCTCACGTGCGCACCGCCCTGCCGGCCCGAGCGGCCGGCGCCGGACGGCGCATCGCCATCCGGCGCACTGCTGCTTCTCGTCGAGTGCCCTCGCGGCTCGAAGTCACTTGCTCTCTGAGCCATTGCCGGAGGTCGGGGTCACCGTCACCGGCTCCGACGCACCAGCCTTGATCTGGATCTGCTTAGGCTTGACGTCGTCCGCCTTCGGGATCTGAAGAGTCAGGACGCCGTTGTCGAAGGTCGCATTTGCCTTCTCGCCCTGCACGCGAACCGGGAGCTGCAGCTGGCGGCTGAAGGTGCCGTATCGGCGTTCGCGGTAGAGGTACTGGTCGCGCTTGACCTCCTCGTCCGCCTTGAACTCGCCGCTGATCTGCAGCGTCTGGCCGGTCAGGGTGATCTTGACGCCCTCCGGCTTGACGCCCGGCAGGGACGCGCTGACGACGATCTCATCGGCGGTCTGATGCACGTCGATCGCCGGTGTCAGGGTCGAGTCGCCCTCGACCGAGCGCCAGGTCAACGGGGAGACAACGGAGTCCTCGAAGAGACGATCCATGGCCTGCCGAAGGCTGATCATCTCGTTGAATGGGTCGAATCGGGTCAGGTTCGCCATGGTGCTCTTACCTCCTGCACGCACTCTGTGTTCGTGGTTCCCGGCGTGGAGTCGGTACCTGCCGTTACCCTAACCTCTGACAATCAGATTGTCAAGAGTTTTACACCTCATACCTGCTGGTCGTGAGCCGATGTTGGCGCCTCCCGAGCAGGGCGCCCCAGAGGGTGCATCGGTCAGGCGGCGGCCGCGCCCACGATCCGCCAGCGCCGCGCGCCAAGCTCAAGGCCGCCCGGTAGGGGCGCTGGCAGCGCGCGGAGATGGATCGTCAGGAGCGTCTGGCGGGGCACCGGCACCAGCTCGGTGGCCGAGAAGATGCCCAGGAAGCGCGACGGGCGGCGCTCGAAGGAGACCACCGTGACGCTGGCGGTCGCCTCATCCGCGTCCGCTGGGACGACGGCGATGCGGACGTCGCGAAGGAGGTTTCGCGCGCTTGTCGAGCAATCGCTGGAGAGCGATCCCTGCGCGCAGAGCCGCTGAAGCGTGCCCAGCGCCGTCCGCGCCGAAGCGGAGAATCCGCCATACGTCTCGATTCCGGGATCGAGTGAGCCGCCGCTTGCCAGTGCGGGCCAGCTGGTCTCGAAGCGATCGAGTGCGGCCGCCGGGCTGGAGGCCGTTCCAGAGACGAGCCAGAAGCCGGTTCCCCACAGCAGCAGCGGAACGGTGAGCCAGGCCATGCTCGCGGCAGCAGCGCGGGAGCCGCCCAGGTAGCGGCCCGCCCCCTCGCGAAGCGCGGCTTGGTAGGCGAGTGCAGCCTGCACGGCCCACGCGGTGAGGAACAGGACACCAGCCAGGAACGGGATGAGGTACCCGCTCGTGTCGGCGAGACCCGTGAACAGGTAGACGAGCGCCGCGACAGCCAGGATCTCGGCGACCAGCCAGGCGATGCCGGCCCATCTCCGGCCGAGCGCCACGTCGCCCAGGCCCCAGGCCAGCAGCGCGCGACGAAGGACAGCGCTCGGCCCGGCGGATCCGGCTTGGCCGGAGGTCACTCCCCGATGAGGAGGCTGCGGAGCTCCGCCTCGCGTTCCGATGAGGTCACCGCCAGCACCCGGTCCCCGGCGTACAGCCGGGTCTCGGGCCGGGTCGGGACGGCGTGGTCGTCGCGCAGCAGGACCGCGACCGCGCTGCCCTCGGGGAGCTGGATCTCGCGGAGCTCCTTGCCGACGACCGGGGAGCCGGACTCGAGCTGGGCCTCGACGATCTGCAGCTCGCCGCCCTCGAGCTCCGCCAGGTGGAGCAGGTCGTGAACGGGGATCTCGTGCTCGATGACGCCCAGGATGCTGCGAATCGGGCTCACTGTCTCATCGATGGCCAGCTTGCGGAAGAGGGGCTCGTGCTCCGGGTTGTTGACGCGGGCGATGGCTCGCGGCACGGTGAAGCGCATCTTGGCGATCTGGCAGGCGGCCAGATTGACGCCGTCGTCGCCGGTCACGGCGGCCACCACGTCTGCCCGGCCCATGCCGGCTTCGGCCTGGTACCGGCCTTCGCAGCCATCGTTGGCGACCACGATGCTGCCCAGCTCATCGGCGATCTGCCGCGCACGGTCGGGATCCTTCTCGATGACCACAACCTCGTGCCCGGCAGTGAGGAGCTCGCGGGTCAGGTAATAGCCCACCTGTCCGCCTCCGACGACGACCACGTACACGCGCTACGCCTCTTGACCGGGGTCGCGCACGGTGCCGACCCTTGCCGCCTCAGGCTCGCGGTTCTCGAGCTCGACACCTTCCTCCTCGCGGGCGGCGGCGCGAGCGATCGCGTGGGCTCGGCTGCCCGGGGTTGGAGCGCCCTGGATCGGCTCGGCGGTGGGCGGAAGCACCTCGCCGTCGGTCGCCTCGGCGCCCTCCATGGCGGACAGCACCAACGCGTCGGAGAGGATCACCGTCCGGCAGATCGTCTCGAGTCCCAGGGACCGATACGCCTCGGCGCGGACCGGGTCATTGATCTTGGCGACCACCCGCGGGATCCCGAACAGGTGCTTGCCGATCTGTGCAGCGAGCGCGTTGCGGTTGTCGCCCTCGGTGAGGGCCATCAGCAGGTCGGTCATCCCCGCACCGGCCTCGCGAAGGACGGCTTCATCGGTCCCGCTGCCACGGACGGAGGCGCCACCGAACTTGGCTGGCAGCTTCAGAAAGGCGCGCTGGTCGGAATCGATGATCGTGACATTCTCGCCACGCCGGTCCAGCTCCATGGCCGTCCGGGCGCCGACACGCCCGCATCCGATGATGAGCACCCTCATGGCGTTCGCGCCAGGTCCTCCGTCTCGACTCGCAGGCACCAGACCGGTGCCGTGGAATTGCGCATCACGTAGGGCACGGTCCGACCCGCGTCCCACGCCCCTCCGAATCGCTTCTTATAGCGTAGACCCATGATGATCAGGTCGGCCGCCCACTCGACGGCCTCGTCGACGATGGCCGCGCCGGCGGCACGTGCCTGCACGACGCCGGTGCGCGCCTTCACCTCGTGACCGTCCAGGAACGACTCGGCGTGACCGAGCACCTCGTC
>VBJP01000231.1 GCA_005880165.1 Chloroflexota bacterium
CGCCAAGTTCGCAACCGCCGCTAGTGCGAGCGCCACGTTCGTCGCGACGAGTGTTCGCGCCATCGGGTTCGTCACGACGCAGGCAACAACCCGTGGCTCGTTCAAGGTCTACGTCGATGGGGTGCTGAAGGCCACGGTGAGCGCCTACACCGCGACCACGACCTATCGCCGAGACGTGTACGCATTTGCATGGCCGACGGTCGGCAACCACAACATCAAGGTCGTCGTCGTCGGGACTGCTGGACATCCCAGGGTCGACGTCGACGCGTTCGTCGTTCTGAAATAGCCACCCGTGGTGCGGCGGCCCCGAGGCCGCCGCACCACCTCAGGCCACCGACGGCCGATTCGACATCGTTGCATTACGTCTGCTGCTACAAGGGCCCCACAAGGTCGTGATCGGCGCTGCGCCAGCAGCACGAACGTATGCTGTGCCGCCGATTTGGGCCAGACGGCGCTGACATAGAACTCGCGTCAATTTCATGGCGACCAAAGCTCGTGAACGGGTGTTCACTTTGTGGGGTCCGGCGTGCTAGAATCGCTCTATTCGGTTCGTGGGGATGTCAGGTTTCGACAGGGCTCAGGGACCGGAGATCGCAGGTCGAGGTCGCCCGCAGGCCTCGTAAAACCGCGGGCAAAGCCAGTAACTGGCAACAACAGTTACGCCCTCGCTGCTTAGTCAGTGAGCATCGACGCCGTCCCCCCTCCCCGGACGGCGAAGATGTCATCAGGGGAGGTGCGGCGCCACCGACTCCGGTGAGTGACGTCAAAGAGCCGAGAGGCACACCGGATAGCGTGCGGAGCACCCCGCCGGTTGGGGGCCCGCGTCGCGAAGCGCAAATAGGCCGGAAATACCTGTAGGAAGTCTCCGGCGACTCGGTTCTGGACGGGGAGTTCGATTCTCCCCCATCTCCACCACGTCCCCGTCAGTGGGGCGCTTCCATACCCTCCTCGCGGGCCTGAACGTCGCCCTCGCGATGACCATGCGGCCACTCGTCATCGCGACCCTGGACCCGTCCCGAAGCCTTTCCCGCACCCGAGGACTTCGCCTCGTTCGCGCTCAGCCGCTCGTCGTCGGGTTGAAGATCCGGGATGGTCTCCGCCGACGGCTCTCCACGGTTGCCGATCGTCGATCCCGGCTCGACCTCGGGTGGCCGGGGCTTCTCTGGCTGCTTGCGATCGCGCGTCATCTCGACCTCCTCGCTGGTCGCCCTCCCCAGGCTGCAGTCGACGTGCCAGCTCCGCCTCGAAGCAAGCCCAGCTAACCTGGATATTCCCCAACGGCCTACGGGGCTTGATTCCGTGTGCTACGTTCCTGCGGCGGTCGAACCCCCTGTCCATCATTCACGACCACCTGGGAGGGCACGCACGGACTCATGGATTTCAGCAAGCTGAACGGTAATGAGAGACTGGCCGTCTACGGCGCTGCCGCGTCGATCGTCGGCGCGATCCTCGCCCAGATCGGCAGCATCTATGGTGCCGGTGGCCTTTGGCTCTCGTTCATCCTCGCACTCGCCATGATCGCGATCGTCTTCCTCCCGCAGTGGTCGCCTCAGACGACTCTGCCCGGATCCAAAGGCAGCCTGATGCTGATCGTCGGAGGAATCGCTGCAGTCGGAGCTCTGCTGGGCCTCCTCGCCATCCTGGGGGCGCTGGCCCTCTTCGCGCTGTATGGCGGGCTCTGGTTCGTGGGAATCGTGATTGGCATCATCGGTGGGCTCGTCATGGGATGGGCCGGATGGCAGGAGTTCCAGGCCGAAGGCGGCAAGTTCCAGATCGGGAGCGGCGGGCCAGGCCCTGGATCAGGTGGAGGGGGCGCTCCACCGCCACCGCCGCCTCCGGGCGCTCCTAGCAGCTAGACCGATGGCGCCGCCAAGTCGGCGGCGCTCTCTCCTCCCAGCTCCCTGAAGCGCTCCGAGAGCAGGTCGATCGCGTCGACCTGCTCCTTCGCTCCGGCTTCGGCCAGCCCGCGCCGCGCCTCGCCGAGCCGCGCTACCACGGCATCCCCTGCCAGCCCGTCATCGATCGCATCCAACGCTTCGCGGATCAGGGCCTGCCGGGCAGCATCGGCCTCGTTCGTCGCCATCCAGGCCAAAAGGGCCGCGAGGTCGGCCTGCGTGGCCTCCATCTCGGGCGGCGGAGGATCGAGAGCCTCCTCGAAGTAGGCGATCGTCGCAGCCAGCAGCTCGGCGCTGCGGCTCGCGCCGAGCGATTCGGAGATGGTCATGTCCCCGTCAGGTCGCGCGTAGGCGAGGTGGAATCCGGTGTCGTCCGCGACGAACCCCACCCACGCGCCGCCCGAGGCGAGCCTTCCCACAGCCGCCGGTGCGGCAGGCATGGCTGCCATCACTGAGGGGGCTTTGCCAGATCCCTTCGGGCCTTAGGCCCCCACCTTGTCTGCAGGCAGAACCACGATCCGCCGGTTTGGTTCGACCCCAACGCTCTGCGTCCGAACACTGGGATTCTCGACGAGCGCCATGTGCACGATCCGGCGTTCGACCGCCGGCATCGCCTCCAGCTGGATGATCTTGCCCGTCTGCAGGACCCGTTCTGCGGCGCGCCGGGCCACGTCGCGCAGCTGGTCCTCGCGGCGCCCACGATAGTTCTCGACGTCGATGGCGATGCGGAACGACTGGCCCTCGCGGCGGGCAATGATCAGGTTGACGAGGTGCTGCAGGCTCGCGAGCTTCTCCCCACGCCGGCCGATCAATACCCCCAGGTCATCGCCTTTCACGTTGAGCTTGGCCGTCTCGGTGCCCATGGCGATCTCCACCGTTCCGGTCAGTCCCATCAGCCGCAGGAACTCCTCGAGAACCGCCTTGGCCTCGTCGACCACGGCGCGCTCCTTGTCGGAGAGCTCCTCGATGGGCTTGGCGGGCACGAACGGGATGGGCTCACGCACAGGTCGCTCGCCACGGTCGGGTCGCTCGCCACGATCGGGCCGGGGTGGCCGTTCTCCCCGCGCCCCTCGTCCTGCTCGAGGCGGCCGCTCCCTGCGTTCCGGGCGTTCGCCAGGGACCGCCTCGATGACCGGCGCCTCGGTTGGTCCACGAGCCCCTCGACCGCGACCCGCGCGGCCACGACGATTCTCCTCGGCGCGGGCCAGCTCGATCGCTTGGTCGGCCGTCGCGTCCTCCTCGTCGAGCTCCGCAGTCGCGACTGGTGCCTCTGCCGGAACGGCCGCATGGCCTGCCGGTGCCTCCTCGATGGACGGCGTAGCCTCTCGAACCGACGGGGCGGCGGCCACCGCGGATCGCGGGGCTGCCAGGATGCGCGCCTCCTCCCCGCCGACGCCAAGGATGCCCCGGCTCCCCTGGGAGAGGATCTCGATATCCAGCTCCGACAGGTCGGAGTCGAACTCCTTCATCGCGGAACGGATCGCCTCTTCAACGTTCTTGCCGGTGAACTCT
>VBJP01000234.1 GCA_005880165.1 Chloroflexota bacterium
TCCTCGCCGACCTCGGGAACTGGCCGCGCTGGCAGAGCGATATGCAGACCACGACCCTCCTGGAGGGCCAACCCGGCACGGTTGCGGCACGCTATCGGTACGTTTCCAAGGCAATGGGACAGACGATCGACTCGACCGTTCGGCTGGTTCGCGTGGACGCCGAGCGCGAGGTCGCGTTTGAGGGGGAGTGGGCGGGCATGATCCGACCGACGGGTCGCTACCTCGTCGAACCGACCCAGGGCGGCGCGCGCGTCACGCTGAATCCGCATCCCGAGGTTCGGGGCATCGGTCGGATCCTCGCCCCGTTGATGGCGCTCATCATTCAGCGCCTGAACCAGCAGCACCTCGTCGCATTGCGGCGGGAGCTGGAGCGCACCTGACCGGCGGATGCGCCGATGACGTGGCCGGCTTCTTGCGCCCCTCGAGCCCGGTTCAACCCTTAGCCATCATCCAGGAGGAGAGCGATGCGTAAGCTGGTCGTGAGTGAGTTCCTGACCCTCGATGGCGTGATGCAGGGACCCGGTGACCCCAACGAGGATCGCAGTGGCGGGTTCGACCAGGGCGGCTGGCAGCTGGCCTTCTTCGACGACGTCTTCGGCCGCACCCTCCTCGACGGCTTTGCCAACGCGGGCGGCTTCCTGCTCGGCCGCCGGACCTACGAGATCTTTGCCGCGTACTGGCCCAACCAGCCGGCGGAGGACCCGGTTGCCGGGCCGCTGAACAGCCTCCCCAAGCACGTCGTCTCGACAACCCTCCAGGAGCCTCTCGCCTGGCAGAACTCGAGCCTTATCAGCGGCAGCGTGGCCGACGAAGTCGCGAGCCTCAAGGATCAACCGGGGAAGGAGATCCAGGTCATCGGCAGCGGTGAGCTCGTGCAGACGTTGATCCGCAACGAGCTCGTCGACGAATATCGGCTCATGATCCATCCCATCGTGCTGGGCAACGGCAAACGTCTGTTCCGCGAGGGTGGGACGCCAGCCCGCATGCGCCTGGTCGACACGAAGACGACCACCACCGGCGTGCTGATCCTCACCTATGAGCCGATAGCGGGGGCGGCGGCAGCGGCGACCCCTGCGGCGGCGACAGCCAGCTCGGACCGATGACCAAGGTGGTCGCGACCATCACCATCTCGTTGGATGGCTACATCACCGGACCCAACGACGGACCGGGACGCGGTCTGGGCGAGGGCGGAGAGCGGCTGCACTACTGGGTCTTCGGCGGACCATGGTCATACGAGGAAGAACCGACGGGCGAGGCAACCGGCGCCGACAAGGCATACCTGGATGGAGCGATGGCTCGCCTCGGCGCCGTGGTCGGCGGTCGCAACACCTACGAGGCGGCGGAGGCGTGGGGCGGCAGCAATCCATGGCCGGTCCCATTCTTCGTCGTGACGCACAGGCCCGAAGACGCTCCCGCGGGTGCCGGGTTCACCTTCGTGAACGGCCTCGACGAGGCGATCGCACGCGCACGAGAAGCCGCCGGGGACAAGGACGTGTCGCTGATGGGCGGCGCAGATGTCATCCGTCAGGCGCTCCGCGGTGGCCAGGTCGACGAGCTGTTCATCACCATTGCCCCGGTCGTGCTGGGTGGCGGCAAGCGATTGTTCGAGGGTTTCGACGAGACGTTCCGCCTCGAGCACCTCGGCGTCGTGCAATCGCCGTTCGCGACCCACATCCAGTACCGCGTCCTCCGCTGAAGGATGGTCGACGACTACCTCGCCCGGCTGCCGGCGGATCAGCGCGAGGCCCTGCAACGCCTGCGGCTCCAGCTCCGGCAGCTGCTTCCCGGTGCGATCGAGACGATCAGCTACGGGATGCCGGCGTTCAAGATCGGCGGTCGCGCGGTGGTGTGGTTCGCCGGCTGGAAGGCACACTGCAGCATCTACCCCCTGACCGATACGTTCCTCGCCACGCACGCCGAATCGCTGCAGGGTTACCGACGGACCAGGGGAAGCCTCCATTTCGCCCCGCATGCGCCTCTTCCCGAGGTCCTCATCGAGGAGCTGGTACGGGCACGCCTGTCGGATCTCGAGCGCGAAGAAACCAGCCGCGGATGACTGCTGGCACGGCATTGAGGAACGGGAGCAGGTCATGCCGCTAACCGGCGACTACGCACCAAGCACGGCGGGCTGGGCCCGGCGACAGGCGGAGCGATACGAGGCGACCAACGGCGTCGAGGCCGGCGACCTTCACGGCCGCCCGATCATCGTGCTCACATCGGTTGGCGCCAGGACCGGCAAGCTCCGCAAGACCGCCCTGATGAAAGTCGAGCACGATGGCCTCTACGCGGTCGTCGCGTCACTGGGAGGCGCGCCCAAGCATCCTGTCTGGTACTACAACCTCAAGGCTCATCCCCACGTCGAGCTCCAGGACGGACCGATGAAGCGCGACTATGCCGCGCGCGAGGTGAGCGGTGATGAGAAGGCGCTTTGGTGGGCGCGCGCGGTCGAGGCCTGGCCGGACTATGCGCGGTACCAGGGCAAGACGGCGCGGCAGATCCCCGTATTCGTTCTGGAACCCATCTAGCGCGACCGTCTGCTAGCCGGACGACATCGCGCGCCGCGTCGCCTTCGGCTTCAGGCCGCCCACCCACGCCAGGCTGCCCGCAAACCACGGGGTGAGCGCCGCCGTATCGGCAAACAGGGAATCCGGGACGTCGACGAACTCCTTCTGGACGACGCCGTACGGCGACGTGAAGCCCGGTCTGATGCCCCGCCAGGAATCGCGCACGGTCCTCCGGTGACAGGCGAAGGACCAGTGAGCCGGAATCGGTCAGGTAGCTGGTCATGTGGCCGTTGAGCGACGTGTAGGGGATGGTCGGGCCCTTGCGAACGAGGTCGGGCTGGGTGGCGATCAGACGATCGAATGCGGCCATCCGATCTGACGGTATCGAGGTGGCGGTCGGCTTCGGCACTGGCGGCAACGATACGCTTGTCCGGTGACCTGAAGGTGAGCTGGTAGCAGGCGCAGGCGTGGCGCATGCGTCCGGGACGGAGGTTCACCCGATCTAGCGGGCATTCGGATCCGCACCCGCCGCGCAGACCTTGACGAACTGCTTCGGGCGGTCCATAGTGCGCACGTTCACGCATATATGCGCATAGATGCGCACTCACGCGTGCGCCAATGAAAGGAGCGCTCCGTGCTCGTGGGCGAGCGGCGGCGCAAGATCATCGACATCCTGGAGTCCGACGATCGCGCCCAGGTCGGGGATCTTGCAGAGCGATTCGGCGTCTCCGAGTCCACGATCCGGCGCGATCTGCAGATCCTCTCCGAGAACGGGGTGGTGGAGCGGACGCACGGTGGGGTTCTGCCTCCCAGCCGCTTCGAGCCGTCGTTCGGCCAGAAGGAGACGGAGAACCGTGCGCAGAAGCGCGCGATCGCGCGGTACGCCGCGAGGCTCGTGGGACCG
>VBJP01000235.1 GCA_005880165.1 Chloroflexota bacterium
CATCAGCTCGCGAGCTTCCTTCTGGGCGGCCGTCGAGAGCGGCACATGCACCGCCATCTGGTCGCCATCGAAGTCCGCGTTGAACGCGAAGCAAACGAGCGGGTGGATCTGGATCGCCGAGCCCTCGACGAGCACCGGCATGAAGGCCTGGATGCCCAGGCGGTGGAGCGTAGGCGCCCGGTTCAGCAGCACCGGGTGATCCGCGATCACCTCCTCGAGCACGTCCCACACCTCGGGACGCACGCGCTCGACGATGCGCTTGGCGCTCTTGATGTTGTGCGCGAAGCCCTTCTCCACGAGCTGGCGCATGACGAACGGTTTGAACAGCTCGAGCGCCATCTTCTTGGGCAGCCCGCACTGGTGGAGCTTGAGCTCCGGGCCGACCACGATCACGGAGCGGCCCGAGTAGTCGACGCGCTTGCCGAGCAGGTTCTGGCGGAACCGGCCCTGCTTGCCCTTGAGCATGTCGCTCAGGCTCTTGAGCCGATGGTTGCCGGTGCCGGCGATGGCGCGCCCGCGGCGACCGTTGTCGATCAGCGCGTCGCACGCTTCCTGCAGCATCCGCTTCTCGTTGCGGATGATGATCTCCGGCGCCTCCAGGTCGAGGAGCCGCGAGAGCCGGTTGTTGCGGTTGATGACGCGCCGGTACAGGTCGTTGAGGTCGGAGGTCGCGAAGCGGCCGCCGTCGAGCTGGACCATCGGTCGCAGGTCGGGTGGAATGACCGGCAGGGTGCTGAGGATCATCCACTCCGGGCGCGCGCCGCTCTTGCGGAACGCCTCGATCAGGCGCAGCCGCTTGATCGCCTTCTTCCGGCGCTGGCCGGAGGTCTGGCGCATCTCGACGTGGAGCTTCTGGGCCAGGTCGTCGAGGTCCAGCTGCTCGATGATCTTCTTGACCGCCTCGGCGCCCATGCCGGCGTCGAAGAGCCGGCCGTGCCGCTCGCCGAGCGAGCGGAACTCGCTCTCGGTCAGGGTCTGCATGACCTTGATCCCGTCGATCTGCTGCCGCTCGGCGCGGGCCCACAGGCGTGCCTCATCGGTTTCACGCGCCACCTGCGTGCGCTCGGTAGCAAGGGCATCGTCGATGCCGCCGGTGAGGTCGGCGACCGCGGTGTCGCGCTTCTCGGTGGCTTGCGCCTTGGCATCCTTGACCTCGGCGTCGAGAGCGGTGACCTCGGCCTGCACGGCCTTGCGCAGCGCGGACAGCGCGTCCTTGGATGTCTCGCCGGCGCGGGCGATCACCTCGCCCGTTGGCTGGAAGACCACGTCCTCGGTGACGGTCTTGCCACCCGCCTTGACGCTCGCCTCGACCCCCTGGGCCGCGGTCGTCAGCTCCTCGCTGCGAGACGCGAAGCGCTCGTCGTGTCGACGGACATCGGCCTCGTAGGCAGCCTCAACCTCCGTCTTCTTGTCGGCGATGGTGCCCTCGAGCTCGGTCCGCTTGTCCTCGACCACCGCCTGGGCGCGAGCGATGCGCTCGTTCATCTCCTCCTCGACGCGCTGCAGCGCCTTCTCGCGCTCGTGCTCGTCGACGCGCGAGACGACATACAGGGCGAAGTAAAGGATCCGCTCCAGGTTGCGGGGGCTGACGTCGAGCAGGATGCCCAGGCGCGACGGCGTGCCCTTGAAGTACCAGATGTGGCTCACCGGGGAGGCGAGCTTGATGTGGCCCATCCGCTCGCGGCGCACCTTGGAACGGGTGACCTCCACGCCACACTTGTCGCAGATGATCCCCTTGTAGCGGATGCGCTTGTACTTTCCGCAGTAGCACTCCCAGTCCTTGGTGGGACCAAAGATGCGCTCGTCGAAGAGACCGTCCTTCTCCGGCTTGAGCGTGCGGTAGTTGATCGTCTCCGGCTTGGTGACCTCGCCCGAGGACCAGCCCTTGATCTGATCGGGAGACGCGAGGCTGATGCGGATCGCGTCGAAGTTGTTGACTTCCAGCATGTGCGGCTATGACTCCTGCGGCTGATGACCGCGACTGGCGCGCTTGCCAGGGCTGACCGGGCCCCGGCAGGGAAAAGTGGTGGACCGATGGATGGCGGTGACGGGTCGCGGCGCCCTCATGACGCCGCAACCCGGGCTATTCCTCAAACCCCTGGAGGTTGATCCCGCCGAGGTCTGGCAGCGGATAGCTGCCGGTGTCCTCGACGAACCGGATCTCCTCCTCGTTCTCGTTCAGGATCTCGACCGACAGACCAAGCGCCTGGAGCTCCTTGATAAGCACCTTGAACGACTCGGGCACGCCGGGTGACTGGATCTCCTCACCCTTGACGATGGCCTCGTAGGTCTGCACGCGACCCACGACGTCATCGGACTTCACGGTGAGCAGCTCCTGGAGGATGTTCGCCGCGCCGTAGGCCTCGAGCGCCCATACCTCCATCTCGCCGAAGCGCTGGCCGCCGAACTGGGCCTTGCCGCCCAGCGGTTGCTGGGTGATGAGGCTGTACGGCCCGGTGCTGCGGGCGTGGATCTTGTCCTCCACCAGGTGGTGGAGCTTGAGCATGTAGATGTAGCCGACGGTCACGCGGTGGTCGAACGGCTCGCCGCTGCGCCCGTCGTAGAGGGTCGTCTTGCCGTCCTCGCTGAGGCCGGCGCGCTCGAGCTCCTCGCGGATGCGATCCTCGCTGGCCCCGTCGAAGACCGGGGTCGAGGCCTGGTAGCCGAGCGTCTTCATCGCCCAGCCCAGGTGCGTCTCAAGGATCTGCCCGATGTTCATCCGGCTCGGGACACCCAGTGGGTTGAGCACGATGTCGACCGGCGTGCCGTCCGGCATGAACGGCATGTCCTCCATGGGCAGGATCTTGGCGATCACGCCCTTGTTGCCGTGCCGGCCGGCCATCTTGTCGCCCACCGCGATCTTGCGCTTCTGGGCCACGCTGACGCGGACCAGGCGGTTCACGCCAGGGAGCAGCTCGTCGCCGCTCTCACGGCTGAACTGGCGGACGTCGACCACGATCCCCCGCTCGCCGTGCGGCAGGCGCAGGGAACTGTCCTTCACCTCGCGGGCCTTCTCGCCGAAGATCGCCCGCAGCAGGCGCTCCTCAGCGGTCAGCTCGGTCTCGCCCTTGGGCGTGATCTTGCCGACCAGGATGTCGCCGGGCTTGACCTCGGCGCCCTCGTAGATGATCCCGTCCTCGTCGAGGTTGCGCAGGCTCTCCTCGCCCACGTTCGGGATGTCGCGGGTGATCTCCTCGGGGCCGAGCTTGGTGTCGCGGGCCTCGATCTCATGCTTCTCGATGTGGATCGACGTGAACAGGTCGTCCTTGACGAGGCGCTCGCTGATGACGATGGCATCCTCGTAGTTGCCGCCCTCCCAGGGCAGGAAGGCGACCAGGATGTTTTGGCCCAGGGCCAGCTCGCCGCGATCGGTGCTGCTCGAGTCGGCAAGCACCTGCTGGGCGGTGACCCGGTCGCCGACGTCCACGATCGGTCGCTGGTTGATGCAGGTCCCCTGGTTGGAGCGAAGGAACTTCTTGAGCCGATAGGTGTCGAC
>VBJP01000236.1 GCA_005880165.1 Chloroflexota bacterium
AAGCCCTTCCAGCTCGCTCCCTTCGTGGCGTCGGGTCGCTTCGACGCGTACGGCTTCGGGTCGCCCACCGAGGCGCTCGCGATCATGGCCGCGAGCCACTCGGGCGAGGACCGGCACGTCCGCACCGTCCAGACCCTGCTTCGCGAGGGGGGCCTGAGCCGCGACGTGCTGCAGTGCGGAACCCACCCTCCCTTCGATGCCGAGACGGCGCAGCGGCTCCTGCGTGACGGCGAGCCGCTCACGCCGCTGCGCCACAACTGCTCGGGCAAGCATGCCGGCATGGTCCTGCACGCCAAGGCGGCGGGTTGGGACGTCGAGACCTACTGGCATCCCGGTCATCCGGTCCAGCAGGCAGCCCTCGAGACCGTGGCGACCCTGGCAGACGTGCCCCCTGCGCAGATCGGGACCGCCACCGACGGGTGCGGCGTCGTGACCTTCGCCCTGCCCCTGCGCAATGCGGCGTTGCTGTTCGTCCGACTCGCCGACCCTCGAAAGGTAGCGGATGCCTCGCTGCGGAGCGCGCTCGAGCGGATCCGCGATGCGATGATCGCCCACCCCGAATTGGTCGGCGGCGAACGGAAGCGGTTGGACACGGCACTGATGCGCGCTGCTCCCGGCGCCCTCGTCGCGAAGGGGGGCGCGGAGGGGCTCTCATCTCTCGGGATCCTGGCGGGTCATGTGCCTGGCCGCAGAGCGGCCATGGGGCTGGTAGTGAAGATCGAGGACGGGGATGCCGCCCGCCGCGCGGGATCGGCGGCCGTCTGCGCCGTGCTCCATCAGCTGGGCGTGCTGGATGCCACCGGCCTGGCGCACCTCGAGGAATTCGCCTCACCACCCATCCGCGACCCTCGAGGCGAGCGTGTGGGCCAGGTGTCGGCGGTCTTCAGGGTCGCGTGAGGCGCTCCGCGAGACTATGCTGGACGGACCTCCGGCGGGCATGCGCCATGCAGCGCATGGCTCCAAGCTCGCCCACAGGGAGGTGCTGCAGGAGACGCCCGTGCGAAGCTCGGAAGGTGAGCATGTAGGCCACATCGTCGATCTGCTCGGCTCGGATGAAGAGGACATCTTCCACGGCATCGTCGTGCGATTGGGCCGCGTGGGTCATGACGTGTTCATTCCCGCCGACGACGTGACGTTGATGACCCCTTCCCACATCGACGTCGCCTACACCGCGGACCAGATCCACGCCCTCCCGGAGCACACGGAGGAGCGCCAATACGAGCTCGGATGGGTCGGGTTCTTCCGCAAGCATCTGGGCTGGAAACGCGAGCGAGATCGCTGACCAGCGCGGGCCGGTTTCGGCGCCGGCCCTGCTACCATCGGTCACCCATGGCGAACTCACCCGGGGTCGGTGACCGCGGCATCCGCGTGCGGATGGCGCCGAGTCCCACCGGTCCGCTGCACATCGGCACGGCGCGCACGAGCCTCTACAACTACCTCTTTGCGCGACACGTGGGCGGGACGTACGTGCTGCGGATCGAGGACACGGATGCCGCCCGCGGCTCGGACGAGCACGAGCGCGACATCATCGACAACCTGCACTGGCTGGGCATCACCTGGGACGAGGGTCCACAGGTGGCCGGGGGCGAAGACATCGGTCCGTTCGGGCCGTACCACCAGAGCCAGCGCTCGAGCCTGTACGCCGCCGAGGCGGAGCGCCTGCTGGCATCGGCCCAGGCCTTCCGCTGTTACTGCACCCCGGAGGAGCTCGATGCGGTGCGGCGGGAGCAGGAGGAACGCAAGGAGCCTCCCCGATACAGCGGCCGTTGCCGGAACCTGACCGATGCCGAGCGTGACGCCTTCGAGACGGAGGGTCGACGCGCCGCCATCCGCTTCCGCGTGCCGGGCGAGGTGGTCACCTTCGATGACCTGATCCGAGGCCGCGTCGAGATCGCCGCGGAGGCGCTCGGTGGCGATCGGGTCATCGTCCGCTCGGATGGGAGCCCCCTCTACCACTTCGTGGTAGTCGTCGACGACGCGGCGATGCGCATCACCCACGTGATCCGTGGCGAGGATCACCTTTCGAACACGCCCCTGCACGTGCTCCTCTTCAGGGCGCTGGGCCACGATGTGCCGGTCTTCGCCCACATCCCGCTCATCCTCAACCCGGACCGCACCAAGATGAGCAAGCGGCGCAGCCAGACCGCCATTCGAGCCTACCGAGAGCAGGGCTACCTACCAGAGGCGATGGTCAACTTCCTGGCCTTCCTCGGCTGGTCTCCGGGTACCGAGGAGGAGATCTTCGCGCTCAAGACGCTGGCCGAGCGCTTCGAGATCGAGCACGTCCACAAGGCTGGAGCGGTCTTCGACAAGGACCGCCTCGACTACCTGAACGGCGTCTACATCCGATCTCTGACCGATGAACAGCTGGCGGTGCGCCTGCGTTCATTCGTGCCCGAGGCCCTCGACGACCGGGGGTTGCTGGCTGTCATCCCGCTCATCAAGGAGCGCATGGTGCGCCTGGCCGATGCCGGCGAGCTGGTCGCCTTCCTGGTCGAGGCCGATGGGGAGGTGGCCAGCCGCTACGGCCCTGATGGGCTGATGTCACCCAAAGCTGACGCCGCGGCTACCGCGATGGCCCTGACTCGCGCTCGCACGGAGCTGGAAGCGACCGCCGCGGAGGATTTCGCTGCCGGCGAGCTCGAGGCGCGCTGTCGCGGAGCCGCCGAAGCCCTCGGCTGGAAGGCCGGCGACTTCTTCAAGCCGATGCGCGTGGCCATCACCGGCCGGACCGTGTCCCCTCCGCTCTTTGGATCGATGGAGCTGCTCGGCCGCGAGCGATGCCTGGCGCGCATCGATGCGGCACTGGCCAAGCTCGCCACGGTGGTCGCCGCATGAGCGAGGAATGGCCCGCCGAGGCGGGCGTGAATCGTGATCCGGACGAGCCCCAGGACGCCAGCCAGAGGAGCGAGGGAGGCGGGGAGGCCGCCTACGGCGGCGGTGCCACCGCGCTGCTCGAGCGGGAGCTGCTGATTCCAATCCGCTCGTCGTCCGGCGATGTGCCGGACGCAGAGCGCATCACCATCGAGTCCCTGCGCCACGGAACGGATCAGCAGGGTCGCTTCCTGGCCGCCTTCACCGACCGCGAGGCGCTCTCCGTCCTGGGCCCTCCGGGCAGCGACGCGATCGCGCTGACCGGACGCGAGCTGTTCGAGCGCGCGGAGCGCGCCGACGAGCGGGTGGTCGTCAACCCTGGGAGCCCGGACCAGGTCGAGGTGCCGGCGGGCGTGCTGCCGTTCCTGCTGGCCGGAATCGATCTGACCACGCCTGACGCCCTCCGTGCCCGACGACCCCTGGGTGGTCTGCCGCCGCTGGAGGTTCCTGCCAGCATCCCGGAGCCCTTCGGCGCCGAGATGCGGGCCGCGCTCGCCGAGCTGCCCGCGGTGGAGAGGGCATGGCTGCTCCGCGTGGGAACCGCCTGGACGGTGGGGGTGCAGCTCGACCCTAGGGCGCCGCTCGCGGAGTTCGATGCCGTCCGTAACCGGCTGCATGCGCTCGCGTCCGAGCACCTCGGATCACGACGCGACCTGATCGTCACCGACCTGCGCAGCCCAACGCTCCGCGCTCACTACGAGGCTGCGGCGCCTCCGTTCTATGTGCCGGCGGCGCCGCGGAGCTTCTTCACGCGTCTGTTCGACCGCG
The DNA here is from genome assembly GCA_005880165.1 of Chloroflexota bacterium. GTDB lineage: Bacteria > Chloroflexota > Limnocylindria > QHBO01 > QHBO01 > CF-82. Next base: position 3,643 of record VBJP01000236.1, read on the forward strand.
GATAGCCATCCCGGGGCAGCGGCGCCGACGCGCTGGATCGCGGCGGGTCGGGCTAGCGCACCGGGGTCCGCGCGGGAGCGTCCTCCGGCTCCGCCGGCAGATAGTGCAGGATCTCGGCCCGGAATCGCACGCCGGATGAGTGGCGGCTGAGCCATCGCAGGTAGGTGGGGTCCTGGTGGACGAGGTCACGGATCGACCACCCCGCATACCGGCCGAAGTCGATGCGCTTGCTGTCGCCCGGGGCGGTCGGGCGCGCCCTGGTGAACGGTCCGGCCGTGTCCGATGGTCCATCACCGGGAGGCGGCTGCGTGACGTGCCGCCAGCCGTCGGTCGGGCCGGGCCCGACCGGTGTGCTGACATGCGCCAGCGATCGGTGCAGGGCGGCGCGCGCGCGGTCGTACACCTCGCGACGCGCCCGATCGCGGACCTGGTCGTACGCCCAGTTGATGTCCGACATCAAGTCGGCGTCCGCCTCGTCGCCGTCGGGGTGGTAGATGCGCGCCAGGGCGTAGTACGAGGCGCGAATGACGTCCGGATGCGCTA
>VBJP01000237.1 GCA_005880165.1 Chloroflexota bacterium
GTACGCCCGCGTGGCCGATCACGCAATCATTTAGTTGACACCGGGAACCAGCACGATCCTTCCACGCACCTGGCTACTGGCCAGCCGAGCGTGGGCGGCTGCCGCCTGCGCCAGCGGCATGGGTTCCACATCCCAGGTCAGAGCCCCCGCTGCAGCCATGGCCACCACCTGCCGCAGCTCTTCTACGGATCCCCAGGCGCTGGTCGTCGCCC
>VBJP01000232.1 GCA_005880165.1 Chloroflexota bacterium
TCGACCAGGGCCTTGGCGGCGACATCATCTACATCGCCAGCAAGAACGCGGTCTTCGCCGGTCCCAACAACCTCGCCTATGGCGCGTCAAAGGCCGATCAGGCCCACCAGGTCCGGCTGCTGGCGGCCGAGCTGGGCGAGCACGGCATCCGGGTCAACGGCATCAACCCCGACGCGGTGGTGCGTGGCTCGGGCATCTTCGCCAAGGGCTGGGGGGCGCAACGCGCCGCGGTCTACGGGGTCGAGGAGGAGAAGCTGGGCGAGTTCTACGCGCAGCGCACCCTGCTCAAGCGCGAGGTCCTGCCGGAGCACGTGGCGGACGCCGTCCTCGCACTGACGGCCGGTGACCTGTCGCAGACCACCGGGCTCCTGATCCCGGTTGACGCGGGGGTGGCGGCCGCATTTCTGCGCTAGCCCGCGCCTGCGGCGGCGACGCCGCGGCGGTATGCCTCCGCTTCCCATTCCTCGATGAAGCGGCGCTCGTCAGGCTCGAGCGCCCGAACACCGCCGAGGAGCGATGCACCGAACCCGATCCGGATCGCATCCAGGTACACATCGCGTGCGGTCTCGGCTTCCCGCGCTGAATCCGCCGCAGCAAAGAGACCGAGTCCGGCGGCCACAACGATCGTGGGGAGCACGTGATGCGCCTCGAAGTGGCGGACCAGCGCCGCGTCCACCACCCACCGAGTGAGCCGAAGCGCCTCCATGTGCTCCGGCATCTCCAGCCAGAGCGGCCAGGAACCGGTGTAGACGATCTGGTCAGGGGTGATCGGCCCACCGAGGACCAGCCTGCGGCCCAGCTCCAAAGTCGCGACACGTACGGCGTCCGGCGACGCGTCAAAGACCACGACCTTGGGCTCGGATCGGCGCGAAAGGGACGTGCGCAACGCCGATTCGAGCTTCTCGGCGAGCTCGCGCGAAGGAGCACCCGGAGGGGCGGCTGCGCTGTCTGCGCCGTTCGCGCCCCTTTCCAGACCCGCGAGGTGACCGCGGATCCTGCCGACCACTCGCCATGACGCGGTGCTGATGGCCGATGCCTCGTCGCCCGCCGCGATCAGCCCGTGGCTCTGCAGCAGCAGGACATCGGGGGCAGGCTTGCTCCGCTGCTGCTCGAACGACATCCGGGCCTCCCGGATTGCCCGCGCCAGGGGCAGGCCGGGGTTCACGTACGGCACCCACAGGACGGCGTCGCCAAACAGGTCGTGGGCGACCCGGACCCCATCGACCGCACAGCACACCGCGTTGACGATGGTCGGGTGCGTGTGGAGGACGAAGCGTCGTGGGATGAGGACATGAAAGAGCACCTCGACCGAAGGCCGCTGGTCTCCGGATGGCCGAAGCCTGGCGGCCATGGCGACCGACATGACGGCCTCGCTGCCGGACGCGGCATGCTCATCGGACCCCTCTCCCAGCAACCGGGCGAGCGGCTCCAGGTCGAGCGGCATCAGATCGCCGGCAGACAGCGAACCGAGCCCGACGCCGCTCGGCTTGATGTACAGCACGCCATCGGTCTTCACCGAGACGTTGCCTCCGCCGCCTCGCGAGAACTCCGGGTCGTGGCCAAAGGTGCGGGCGAGCTTCGCGGCACGCTCGACGAGTCGCGTGCGCGTCTGCGAGCCGGCCCCCTGTCGAGCCCCCTCGCTCATCGCGGTCGCAATGCTCGCAGCTGCTTGAGCGGCGATTCTGGATCGCGTCCGAATAGGTCCACCAGGCGCAGGTACTGCGTGAAGAGGGCGTCGTAGGTGGCGCGGTGTGCGTCTCGCGGCTGGACCGTCTTGGCGGGTTCCTGGGCCAGATTGCGGGCAGCTTCGTCCAGGCCGGCAAACGCTCCTGCGGCGACCGCTCCCAGCATCGCCGCACCAACACCACTGGCATGCTGCGTCGCGCAGACCTCCAGCGGCAGGCCGGTCACATCGGCGTAGATGCCCGTCAGCAGATCGTTGCGACTGAGCCCGCCACTCACGCGGACGCGATCGACGCTGAGACCCGCGGCGGTGAATGCCTCGATGATCAGCCGGGTGCCGAAGGCTGTGGCCTCGATGAGGCAGCGGTAGACGGCCTCCGGGGTCGTCTCCAGCGTGAAGCCGAGGATGACCCCGCTCAGATCTGCATCGACCAGCGGCGTCCGTGAGCCGTTCCACCAGTCGAGCGCGAGCAGCCCACTCTCGCCGGGCGCCAGTGCCGCGGCGCGACCGCTCAGGAGATCGTGAATGGCAGTCGCGTCCTCCGGTGAATTCGCGCTGCTCGCGCCCGGCGGTCGCCCCGACCGGACATACCACCCGAAGATGTCGCCCACCCCCGCCTGACCGGCCTCATAAGCGAAGAGCGCCGGAAGGATCCCGTCCTCGACCACGCCGGCCATGCCCTCCACGAGCACCTCTCGCTCGGCGAGAAGGAGGTGGCAGGAGGACGTGCCGAGGACGATGAACAGCGTTCCGGGTCCGCTGACCCCGCCCCCTGGCAAGGCCGCGTGCGCATCGATGATGGGGCTGGCGACCGGCGTCCCTTCGGCGAGGTCCAACCGATCGGCCCACTCTCCCACCAGGCCACCGACGGCCTGGCCTGGAGGCAGAATGGGACCACGGACCTTGGACGCGTACAGGTCTTCGAGGGCGGGATCGAGGTCCCTGCGCAGGCGTTGCGTGCCAGCAAATCGGTCAGCTGCCATACCACCCAGTCCCCGGCCTCCACGAAGCGGTCTGCAGCGGCATAGATCCCCGGTGCCTCGTTGAGGACTTCGAGTGCCTTGGACGGGAGCCATTCCGATGACACCTTCCCGCCGTAGCGCGGCAGCCACGGCTCACTGCGGCGTCGGGCAGCGGCGTTGATGCGGTCGGCCTCTGCCTGCGCCGCGTGGTGCTTCCACAGCTTCGGCCACGCGTGCGGTTCGGCTCGGAAGGGGCCCAGCACGTGGAGTGGGGTGCCATCCGCAGCGGTGGGCAGGACCGTCGAGGCGGTGAAATCGATGCCGATTCCCTTCACCGATGCGCCTTCGACGTCGGCGGCCGCCAGTGCTTCGCGCGTGGCGAGCTCCATGGATCCCAGCCAATCGTTCGAGTCCTGGAGCGCCCAGTCATGCGGCAGCGGATCTCCCCCATCCGGCAGCGACCGATCGATGACCCCATGCGAGAACGGTGCGACCGCGGTGGCGGCCAGAGCGCCGCTCTCCAGGTCGAGCAAGACCGCCCGCACGGACTCTGTCCCGAAGTCCAGCCCTAACGCGTGGCCCGCTGTCACGCCAGCCCCCCGGCCTGGGGCCGGATCCGGCCGACTCCCTCGCGCCAGGCTCCCCCTGGCCTTGGCTCATATCGCTCAACGTTGACCGATGCGCCAACCGCCGATCGACCCTGGCTGATGTCAGCCAGCTGACCCGTGGCGATCGCCTGGACCATCACGTTGCCCAGCGCTGCGGCTTCGACCGGCCCGGCGACGACTGGTCGCTCGCAGGCATCCGCGGTGAGCTGGCAGAGCAGGCGGTTCTGGCTGCCGCCACCCACGACGTGGATGCGCTCCAGCGGACAGCCGACGAGACGCTCGAGGTCCTCGAGCGTCGCTCGATATCGGACCGCCAGGCTCTCGAGACAGCAGCGAATGACCTGTCCGACGGACTCCGGCGCCGGCTGGCCGCTCAGGATGCATGCGTTGCGAATGGCGGCCGGCATGTCGGTTGGGCTCAGGAAGCTGGGGTCGTCGGGATCGATCAGAGAACGGAATGGCTTGGATTCCTCTGCGGCGGCGAGAAGCTGATCCCAGGTGTAGCTGGCTCCTTCCCGCACCCATTGCCTGCGGCATTCCTGCACCAGCCACAGCCCGGTGATGTTCCTCAGCAGGCGGACCGTCCCCGCCACCCCGCCCTCATTGGTGAAGCCGCTTTCGAGCGCGTCATCGTTGACGATCGGAGTTCGCAGCTCCACGCCCATCAGGCTCCAGGTCCCACTGCTGATGTAGACGCTGTGCTCGTCGAGCCCGGGAATGGCGGCAATCGCGCTGGCGGTGTCGTGGCAGCCCACGGCAACGACCGGTGCTGCGCCACGGAGGCTGACCTCGGCCCCCACCTCCGGCAACATCGGCCCGAGGACCGTACCTGGCTCGGCAACGCTGGGCAGGATCCCCAACGGTATCTCGAGCGTCGTCAGCAGGTCCGTCGCCCAACGCTGGCGACCAACATCGAGACATTGTGTCGTGGTGGCGTGCGTGATCTCGGCAGCTTGCGTGCCGCTCAGCCAGTAGTTGATCAGGTTTGGGAAGGGAAGGAGGCAATCGGCCGCGGCCAACTGGGCATCGGCGTCCCGCACCATGCTGTAGAGCTGGAAGATCGTGTTGATCTGCATCGGCTGGATGCCGGTCGCCGCATACAGCTTCTGTCGCGAGACGCGTCGCAGCGCATGGTCGAGGACACCCTCGGTCCGTGAGTCGCGATAGTGGTACGGGTTGCCCAGCAGTCGCCCGTCACGGTCGAGCAGCGCGAAGTCCACGCCCCAGCTATCGACCCCCACCCCGCCGACGCCTCGCGAGCTGGTCGCAACGTGTCGGGCGATGCCGGCCTTGACCTCTGCCCAGAGTCGCAGCGCGTCCCAATGGAGGTGGCCCATGACGCTGACGGGCTCGTTGTCAAACCGATGGACCTCGCGCAGGGCGAAGCGGTCGCCGTCCCAGGCGGCGGCCAGCACTCGGCCATTCGAGGCGCCCAGGTCGACGGCCAGGTAGTCCGTCACGCCACCCATTCAGACCCTCATGGCTCGCTCAATGGGAGCGGGACGGCGTTGGCGGTGCGGTCAACGACGGCCGTACAGCGGGCCAAACGTGGCGCATGCGCGGAAGTCGGCACCCTCGGGGTCGGCCGTCCCGAGCGCGGTCCAGGCACTCGGACGGAATACCTGTTCGGGCGAGACGTTGTGCATGCTGACCGGGATGCGGAGCAGCGAGGCGAGGCTGAGCAGATCCCGACCGATGTGGCCGTAGCTCATCGCGCAGTGGTTGGCGCCCCAGCTGGCCATGACCGAGTACACGTCGCGGAAGGCGCCCTCGCCGGTCACGTCTGGGACGAACCAGTGCGTCGGCCAGGTCGGGTTCGTGCGCTCGTCCAGGACGCGATGCACCTCGGGCGGGAGGTCCACGGTCCAGCCGTGAGCCAGCTGCAGGACCGGGCCGACGCCGTGGACGATGTTGATCCGACACATCGTCGCGGGCATGCCGCCACGCGTCACAAACTGCGACGAATAACCACCGCCTCGGAAATAGCCGGTCACCGAGGGGTACCAGGTCGTGGCCTCGAGGCAACGCCGCACGTCCTCCTCGTCGATCTCCCAGTGGGGCTTCATCGCCGGCTCGCCATCGCGTTCCATCTGTCCGGTCGCGTCGAGCGCGCAGGAACCGGAGTTGATCAGGTGAATCACACCGCCCGCCGCTCTGCCGTCGAGCGTGTGGCCCGTGACGCGCTTGACCGCGTCCGGGCTCCAGTAGGTGCGGACGTCGGCGAACACCTGCGGGGTGTTGGTAAGCAGGTAGCCGAGCAGCATCGAGGCGCCGTTCAGGCTGTCGTTTTCGGTGGCGAAGACGTACGGGGCACGAACGCCATCCCAGTCGAATGACGAGTTCAGGATCGCCTCGGTGAAGTCGCCGTTGGGTGAGTGATCGGTCCACTGGCGCTGACCCTGGAAGCCACCAAGGATCGCGTTGCGGCCCAGCGCCTCTTCGCCGAATCCGGCGTTGCCCAGGTGATCGTTGCCGACCATCAGGTCCCGCGCGATGAGCGTCATCTTTACGACCGTCTCCCAGTCACCGTCCTTCTGCTGACGGCTGCGCTGGTCGTCCGGTGGGTTCAGATCGGTGCCCTCGGTGCACCGGTCCCGGGTCCATGCCAGGGCACGCTCG
>VBJP01000233.1 GCA_005880165.1 Chloroflexota bacterium
GACCATGGCGAGGTCCGCCTCGAGGGGCGGCGACTGGGCGTTCGTGAGGGACAGGGCGGCCGGGTTGCGTCCCTGCCGGAGCGGACCCTCGCACGGGAGCGTTCGGAGATCGGGATGGTCTTCCAGCGTTTCAACCTGTTCCCGCATCTCACCGCGCTCGGGAACGTGATGCTCGGTCTCACCGAGGTCCGCGGACGGTCGAAGGACGAGGCCCGCGAGATCGCGCAGGCGATGCTCGACCGCGTGGGGCTCGCCGCGAGGCGCGACTTCTACCCCGGCGAGCTGTCTGGTGGCCAGCAGCAGCGAGTCGCGATCGCGCGAGCCCTGGTCATGAACCCCAAGGTGATGCTCTTCGACGAGCCGACGTCGGCTCTTGATCCAGAGCTGGTTGGCGAGGTCCTGGCGGTGATGGAGGAGCTGGCCCGCGAGGGGATGACCATGGTGGTCGTCACGCACGAGATCGGCTTCGCGCGACGCGTCGCCAGCCGGGTGCTGATGATGGACGGCGGCGAGATCATCGAGGACGCGACGCCGGACGAGTTCTTCGGCAATCCACGCCACGAGCGCACGCGGCGGTTCATCGAGGCGGTCGACTGACGGTGGAGTCCGGGTGGCCGCTCGACGCCGAACCGCTGATCTTCGCGGGTGGACCGATCTTGACGATGGGCGATCCGGACCGCGTCGAGGCTGTCGCCATTCGCGGTGATCGCATCTTGCACGCCGGATCCCTCGCGGATTGCCGGGCCGTTGCCGGTGAGCGGAGGCAGGAGCGCGACCTGGGTGGCCGCGTGCTCGTACCCGGGTTCGTGGACGCGCACATCCATCCGTTGATGCTGGGGCAGACGACCTCGTGGACCGATGTCGGCCCGGAACGCGCCCCGTCCATCGAGACGCTCGTCGCCGTGCTTGCCGAGAGCGCTGCTGGGCTCGAGCCGGATGCCCCGCTGTGGGCGTACGGCTACGACCAGCGCCAGCTCTCCGAGCGGAGGCACCCCACCGCGGACGATCTCGACCGGGCGGCGCCTGGTCGGGCGGTGTACGTCATGCACGCCAGCGGCCATGGTGCGGTGGTCAGCACCGCTGCTCTCGCGCAGGCAGGCATTGGCTCGGCGACGCAGGACGTTCCCAGCGGCGAGATCGGACGCGGAGCCGACGGGCGGCCGGATGGCCGGCTGATGGACGCCGCATGGGACCTCGCGCTTGGGCCTGCCAGCGTCAAGATCGGTCGACACGGTCCGAACATCCATGTGCCCGATTCCCCGGAGGCCCTTTTGAGCCACCTGGAGGCCGCCCAGCGCGAGATCCTGGGTGCGGGCATCACCACGGTGTTCGACGCGCAGGTCACGCGGCGCGAGCTCGAGGCATACCTGCGCCTCCGAGACGCCGGCCGCCGGCGGATGCGCGTCAATCTGCTCGTTATCTCCAGCCTGCTCGACGAGGTCCTGGAGCTCGGGCTGGTGGCGCCCCTGGGGGATGACTGGCTGCGGTTTGCGGGCATCAAGCTCTACGCCGATGGCACCTTGATCGGGCGCACAGCCTTCTTCCCCGACGGATACCCCAGCGAGCCGGAGGAGCGCGGCCTCCTGTACCACGACCCCGCCGAGTACGGCGAGCTCCTGCGCCGAGCGCACGCCGCAGGCCTCCAGACCGGAACGCACGCGTTGTCGCCGGCGGCCATCGGCCTGGTGCTGGATGCCGTCGAGGAGGCGATGGCACGCGTTCCTAGGCCCCATGCCCGTCACCGGATCGAGCACTGCGCGCTGCCAACCGACGAGCAGATCGCGAGGATGGCGCGCCTGGGCGTGATCCCGGTTGCGCAGTCGCAGCACATGCGGAGCTTTGGGGACGGGGCGGTGGCCGCCGTGGGCAAGCCACTCGGGGAGCGGTATCACCCGCTCGGCCTGTTCGCCCGGGCAGGTGTCCGGTTCGCGCTCTCGTGCGACGCGCCAGTGGCTCCTCCGGCGCCCCTGGTCGCGGTCCAGGCGGCGGTCGAGCGGCGGACGGTCCATGGGACGACGCTGGGAGCCGAGCAGCTGCGGGTCGATGCTGTGCGGGCGCTGCGCGCGTACACCATCGATGCCGCCCACGCCGGCCACGTCGAGGCCTCCGTCGGGTCGATCGAGCCGGGCAAGCTGGCGGACTTCGCGATCCTCGACGGAGACCCCACCCGGGTCGATCCAGCGAAGATCGGTGCCATCTCCGTGCGCGAGACGTGGCTGGCGGGCGAACAGGTAGCCTGATCGGATGGCTGGCAGCGTCAGGGATCCAGCGACGAGCTCCCTGCCGCTCGTGCAGTTCAGCGCGCGGCCGGATGTCATCGACCTGGGCTGGGGGCACCCCGACCCTGACCTGCTCCCGGTGGACGAGCTGCGCCGGGCTGCGGAGGAGGCCGCGCGCCGGTGGGGCCCGGACCTGTTCGCCTACGGATTCGCCCAAGGCCCGGCCCCGCTCCTGACGTGGCTTGCGGGCCGACTCGGCGAGGTGGATGAGAAGGCGCCGGATCCATCGGCGATCGTCATCACCGCTGGCGCCTCCAACGCCCTGGATCTGGTCATCACGCAGTTGACGCAGCCCGGCGACGTGGCGCTCGTCGAGTCGCCCACCTACCACATCGCCGTCAAGTTGCTCAGGGACCACGCGCTCGAAGTGGTCCCGATCAGACGCGACGCCGACGGCCCCGATCTCGATGCCCTGGCGGCCACCCTGGATCAGCTCGAGAGAGCTGGGCGGCGGCCGAGCCTGTTCTACACCATCCCGACCTTCCACAACCCGACGGGCAGCGTGATGCCATTGGATCGCCGGGTTGAGCTCGTGCGTCTTGCCGTGTCGCGGGAGCTCCTCTTGGTCGAGGACGATGCCTACCGCGAGCTGTTCTACGGCGAGCCGCCGCCGCCCTCGCTGTGGAGCCTGGCGCCGCCGGGTTCCGTCGTCCGGGTCGGGTCGTTCTCCAAGACGCTGGCGCCGGGACTGCGTGTTGGCTTTCTCACCGCCGAGCCGCGCATGACGGCCCGCCTCTCGCAGTCGGGCCTCCTGGATTCGGGCGGCGGGATCGCCCACGTTCCGGGCCTGACCGTCGCCGTGCTCGCCGAGAGTGGGTTCTACGCAAGGCACGTCGAGCGGCTCAAGTCCGCCTACGCGGCGAGGCGAGACGCGCTCCTGGGCGCCCTGGCGTCCCGGCTGCCCGAGACCGTCGAGCTACAGCGCCCAGACGGCGGCTTCTTCGTCTGGCTCACCCTGCCGGCGGGTCGCTCGGCTTCGGCCCTGCTCGAGCTCGCGCAGCGGCGAGGAGCCTCGTTCATGCCGG
>VBJP01000075.1 GCA_005880165.1 Chloroflexota bacterium
AGGCACAGGCAAAGGCGGTGGGGCTGCGGCTGGTGGGCCACCAGGATTTCCCGGCCGGGTCGCTCAACATCAGCCTTCGCTTCGGCGAAGGTCCGTTCATCAGCGCGCAGAATCGCGGGCTCACGCTCTATCTCTTCCGCCCGCTGAATCCGGCGGTGTTCGCACCGCAGCTGGACGTGGTCGGACTCGGTGTGCGTTTCTCCGACGCCAGTGGCGGCCCGCTCGTGAATCTTCCGGTCGCGCGCGCCAACGATATCGCCGGCTACTTCTTCTTCAGCTTCCCACTCGACGGCAAGCCCTACAATGCTTCTCTCTACCCGAACTTCGGCGCGGCCGTGGAGATCGGCGGCTTTGGCATCCCGTTGGGCGCGGCGCTCTCCGGCAATACCGGCGGCGACAATCCGGTGGCCGCCGGCCTTCTCCAATCCGATGGCAAGGGCGACCCGCATCCCGTCAATCCCGACGTGGATGTGTACCTCGGCTACGTCGATCAGCATCTCAAGTTCCAGGTCCAGGGCACGGCGGCGGTCTGGGTGGGCATACACCGCAAATTCGGCCCCATCTATATCGACCAGATCGGTGTCGAGCTCGGCAGCTCACCGCCCGAGGCTTCGCTCCTCGTGGATGGCAGCGTCTCCATTTCCGGCCTCACGGTGCAGGCCGATGAGCTGGGCGTTCGCATTCCGATCAAGTCGCTGGCGACTCCCGCCCACTGGTATCTGGACCTGCGAGGACTCGGCATCTCCTTCAACTCGGGCAGTGTCTCGATCACCGGAGGTCTGCTCAAGAACCAGGTCGGCCAGACCGTCGAGTACGACGGCATGCTCTCGGTCGATATCGCCGGCAAGGGCTTCACCGCGGTGGGCGCCTACTCGCGTCCGGGCGATGCGCTGGGCAGCTACACCTCGCTCTTCGTGTTTGTCTCGCTGCCGCTGGTGCTCGGCGGCCCGCCCTTCTTCTTCGTCACCGGCCTGGGCGGCGGCATGGGGTGCAACCGCGAGCTCCAGGTTCCCCCGATCAACCAGATCCCCGACTTCCTCCTGGTCAAGGCCCTGAGCGATTCGAGCCTGGCCAACGACCCCATGGGCGCCCTCACCAGCATGGCCAAGTTCATTCCCGCGCGCCGCGGCAGCTTCTGGCTGGCGGCGGGGGTCAAGTTCGATTCCTTCGTGCTGGTGCACTCGGTCGCCGTCATCTACGTCGCGCTCGACAAGGGATTCGAAATCGGCCTGGTCGGGGTCAGCCGCCTGGCGCTGCCCACCAAGGACCTGGCCATCGTCAACATCGAGCTGGCGCTGAAGGCCCGCTTCAGCAGCGCCGAGGGCATCCTCTCGATCCAGGCGCAGCTCACCGACCACTCCTACCTGTTCAGCGACGCCTGCCAGCTCACCGGCGGATTCGCGTTCTTCATCTGGTTTCCCCAAGGGCAGTTCGTCCTCACTGTCGGCGGCTACCATCCCGCATTCAACCGCCCGCCGCAGTTCCCTACCGTTCCGCGCCTCGGCTTCCGCTGGCACGTGAGCGATGCCATCGTCATCAAGGGCGAGGCCTACTTCGCGCTCACCAATACCTGCGTGATGGCCGGGGGACGGCTCGAAGCGGCGGCGCACCTGGGGCCGGTGCGCGCCTGGTTCATCGCCCACGCCGATTTCCTCATCTCCTGGGACCCGTTCTACTACGACATCTCGATCGGCGTGGAAGTGGGCGTCTCCGTTACCATCTGCATCTTCGTCTGCGGCACGCTCGAGCTTTCGCTCGGCGCGGAGCTGCACATCATGGGTCCGCCGCTGCATGGAACCGTCTCGGTGGATATCACGGTCGCCACCATCACGGTGCCGTTCGGTCCCGATCCGAAGCCGGATCCGAACTACATCCAGGATTTCGAGGTGTTCCGTAAGAAGTACCTGGTCGCGGGAGACAAGAAGTCGAAGGTCGTGAACGTCAGCGCCACGCGCGGGCTGGTGCCGAAAGATCCGCCTGGCGCCGATCCCGCGCCCGGCACCAAGAGCCAGCCGTGGAAGGTGGCCGCCGAGTTCGGTTTCGCGACCGAGACGCGCATGCCGGCCTCCAGCTACAGCACCTTCGCCACCGCGCCCAGCGGCCAGCTGGCCGGATCGGCGGCGATCGATCTGGCGCCGATGAACCGGCGGGACGTGGTGAGCAACCACGACGTCAAGCTGTACCTGGCCGGCGCCGACACGGTACCCGCCTTCACCGCCGACCATTTCCAGGTGACGCCGGTGTTCGGCAAATTCCCCGAAGCCACGTGGCACTGGACCGATCCCGTAAAGATCTCGGCCGGGGCGAGGACCATTCCGGCGCTCCATGGCCTCGACATTCGAGGCGTCGCGGTGTGGGGAGGGCCAAGCCAGCTCATCCCCATCGCCACGCTGATCGACGACAAGCTGGTATGGGCGCGCCCGCTGCCGTTCGCGGCCAGCGACGTCATCCTCATCCTCACGCTCCAGCAGTACGGCGTCTCGGCCGACTCCATGGCCGTCGATATCGTCAAGGTGTCGAACGGCAAGATGCTGCAAGCGGCCGATCAGATTCTTTCCGGCGGGGGCGTCTTCGCGCAATTCCGCCAGCAGCTCGGCGTCCGGCCTTCGGGGTTGCGGCCCATGTCGCGGCATTCGCTGGCGCACCGCCGCTCGGCGCCGCCCCTGATTGCCCCGCTCGCCACGGGCCTCACCATGAAGGTCGTGAGCCTCCCGCCGCCGCCGCCCATCTTCCGGGTGCCCCCCGATCTTCCGGTTCCCCTGCAACAGGCGCGCCTGCGCGCGGTGTTGCAGCACCGGCCGAGGGGGCACGGCGATTCGCCCGGGCGCATCCACACCACCGTGGAACGCGTGTCGGCTCCCAACGCCCCGCGCACCGCTCCGCCGCGAGTGTTCCCGCTGGCGGGGGCGCGCCTCATCCGCATCGGCGCTTTGAAGGCGCCGCTTCCCACGCGCGCCGCCATCGCGCCGCGCAGCATCCACAACACGCAGATCGGAGTGTTCGCGTCGCCGGCCCACACCAGGGCGTTTGCCGCCGCGGCGGCGCAGTTGACCGGGCGCGGCGTCATCCTCCCTTCGGGTACCACCCACATCTGGGACCTGCCCGGACAGACCGGTCTTCGCTTCGCTCTTTCCGGGGCGGCCGCCGCGCGGATCGTGTTCTTCGATCGCGGCGGAGCCCCGCTGCTCGATCGCGAAATGGTGCCGCAGACCGGGCAGCAGATCGCCGTACCCCCGCGCGCCGCCAGCGTGGCCATCACCTGCCTGGGCAATCTTCCCCCGGGAGTCGCGGCGCCTGCTCCGGGCTTCGCCGCCGTCGCCATGGCGGTAGCGCCCGCCGGAGGCTTGCCCAGCGTCGGGTGGCAAGCCGGGAACCACGGCACGCAGGTCTCGGCCCTCACCGTGCTCGCGCGGGGGTCGAGCCTGGTGCTGCCGCGTCGCGCGGCCGCCCTTCACCGCCGGCAGAAGACGGGCCAGGCCGTGATCCGGGTGGCGCAGGCCCTGCGCGGCCAGAACGGCATCTCCACGTGGCTGCCCGCGCGCAGCGGGGTGGTCATGGTCATCCTGGACGCGCAGGATCCGACGGCCGCGGCCAAGGGCGATTTCGCCATTTCCGCCGATGGCGCCAGTCTGGTCACACCGCCTGCAGTCATTTCCGGCGGCCACCGGCGCGCGCTCCTGTACGATGTTGTGCCGCGTCCGGCCGATATCACCGGTGCCGGAGGCATCGCGCCCGACCACATCGTCGTCGCCGCCGGCAGCGGCGGGGGATGGGAAGTGTCGGGCGTGGTGTCACTCCCGGGCAAGGCCATCGAGTGGGCCAACCGGCTGCATGGCCGCGTGCCGCGCACCCTCACTCCCGATGGCCCGCTCACACCCTCCGGCAGCGTTCTGGTGCGTCTGCTGGGCGGCTCCACAACCACCACGACGCCGAGGTCCTGATGAGCAACCCGACGACTCCCCCCAAGGGGCAGATGCAGCTGTTCGACTACCTGACGGTTCCGCTCGATCCCGGCAGCTACCGCCTCCACGTGGAAAGCCAGGTCACCCACGATCCCGGCCAGACCGCCACCATGACGAACGACGGCTACTTCGATGTCGTGGGGCCGCGCTTCTCGCTCTCGCCCTCCGACGTTGCCGGGACCTATCCGCCGCGCAACGGCCACGGCCCGTTTTCCGACAGCCTGGCGCAGGTCGTGCTCAAGCGCCGCGCGCTGCCGTGGGAGCGCAAGCTCGACGCGGCGAGACCGGGTGGACCGCTGCCCGCTCCCTCTGGCGGCAACCAGCTGGCGCCCGGGTACCCGCGGCCGTGGATGACTCTGTTGGTGTTCGAAGAGGGCGAATACACGCTGCTGCCTGGCGTGCCGCTGGACAAGGTGATGCCCAAGGCCAACTTCGTTGCCCTCGGCAGCCCGGCCGGAATCACCTGCGATGCCGTGGAAGCGGACGCCAGCCTGGTGCAATCGATCCTGCCTTCGCTCGAGGAACTGCAGCTGCTCGCGCACGTCCGCTGGGTCAATATCGAAGACCGCGAGCTGACCGTCGAGGGCAGCGATGGCTGGTTTGCCGTCGTGGTCGGAAGCCGCGTGCCGTCGTCCGGCGCCAAGTGCCGGGCTTGCCTGGTTTCGCTCGAGGAGCGCTGGGACCTGGTGAAGTCCGATCCCCCCGCCAGCACCGAGCCCGGGCAATCGGGTCCGATCTTTGTTCCCATCCAGTTTCCCGATTACCAGCCTCCGGTCCAGAACCAGTACCGCTGGGTCGAGCAGCCGCCGGACTACAGCCAGGTCCAGATCATCATGGCGCCGCCGGCCAAGACCCGCCTGGTGGTGCTGTTCAGCTGGCAGTTCACCTGCGAAGGTCCGGGATCGTTCCGCGATCTCATGAAGAACCTCGATATCGGAATGATCGGCGCCGTCCAGGACGCCGGCAAGCCCGCCCTCACCGATACCTGCCACCTGCCCCTGATGCTGGGCGAACGCTCGGGCGAAGCCGAGACCGTGCTCTACCGCGGTCCGCTGGTTCCGTTCGAGCTGGCGCGCGATACTCTCGGGCCGTACCATGGCGCCGACCAGGCTCGCCGCGTCACCCCCGAGACCGGCGTGGAAGACGTGTCGTACGCGGCGGCGTTTGAAGTGGGGCGCCTGCTGGCCGCCGCCGATGCGCGGCTGGCGCAGGAGCTCATGCGCTGGCGCCGCGGATCCTACCGGCAGGCCGCGCGCGCCGACACGCTGCTCGCCATCCAGGCATCACTCACACTCAACATGCCCGCCACCCTGGCCGAGCAGCTCCAGGTATCGCTGCCGCCGATTCTGGCCACCGCGGCCATGGGCCGGATGGTTCAGGGCGCCGGTCCCGTTGCGGATCGTTACGGACTCAAGGCCGCCGGCCAGACAGTGGGAATGAACCCGGCGGCGGTGAAGGAAGCCTGGGGCCTGGCTTCGCTGCTCGAAGCGCAGGCGATCCTGGGCGGCGATCCTGGTGCGCTGGGCCTGGAAATCGCGCCCGTGCCGCAGACGCCGCGCCCCAACGTGACCATCGCGACCGTGGCTGCCGATGCCGCCGGCCTCGGCGTGCTGGTCAAGGCTCGCGACCGCGTCATCACCAGCACCAAGGCCAAACTCGGAGGCTAGCCGTGAGAGCTGCCTGGATCACCGGTAAGGAATGTCTGCGGGAACGGCTGTGCCGTCCCGACCAGTTGCCCGCCCCCAACCCCGAAGCCGAAATGCCGGCCTACATGGAGAGCTTCCTGTCCCACCTGCGGTTGCTCGTCGGCGTTCCCTTCGAGTACCTGGTGCCGGATGCGCGCCTGCTGCCCGACGAGTCCATCCGCTTCTTCTACCTGGATCGGTCGTGGACCGACCGGCTGGTGGATGGCACGATCTGCGTCGGCAAGATCGGCTCGCGCGAGCAAGCCCATCACCAGGCGCACGCCGCCCCGGTTGCGCAGCAGCTCGACGTCGCCGAGCGTTCCGTGCGCGACCTGCAACGCCAGCGCGTCACCTTCGACGATCTGCGTTCCGGCGGCTACGCGCAGGGCCCCACGCAGACCATCACCGGGTTCCTGCTCCGATCCGCCGCCGTGAGCGGCTGGCCGCACATGGACGTGCGCGCGTTCGACAAAGCCCTGGACGAGACATTCACTCCCGCCGATGCCGCCGCTCATGAGCTGGTGAAACTACGGCTGGAGCGGCTTTCGCCCTCCGTCCTGCTGGCGTTGTTCCAAGGCGTGCCCAAGCTGGTGTGGTGCGAGGAGCCGCACCACGGCGTGCAGTTCGGCGTCCACGAAACCAACGGCCAGTTCAGCGTCTTCCTGCGCGGCCCGGCCGGCACGGCCCTGGGCGGCAGCATGCAGATTCCGGTGCGGCAGTCGCAGCACCGGGTGGTGGCGGTGGCCGCATTGCGCCGCAAGCTGATCCAGCAGGGCGGCGGCCAGATCGCACAGCAAACGGGCTCGGCCGCGATGGCCATCGAGCTCTTGAACCCTCCCTTCCGGCAGCGCTTCGAGAACGTCCAGAACCAGCCCCCATTGTCCGGCCTCGGCGGATTCACCGCCGATGTGGCCGTGGCGAGCCACGTCTCGCAGCCGGACATCCAGGCGACCGTGCAAGGACTGGTCTATGAACATCCCTGACCACCCGCGCCAGTTCTCCCTGGCGGCGGCCAACGGCATCACCCCGAGGATGGTGGACACCTGGTACCCGTTCCTGATTCGGCTGCCCCGAGTTCTGGTGCCGATGCACGTGGATGCGCTCATCGTCCGGCAGGGCGGCGGTACGTGGGCCCGGACCGGGATGAAGACGCCGCCGCCCGACGCGCAGGGCAAACCGCTCGACTCCTTGATGCCCAAGGTGTTCGCCAACCTGCCCGGTCCCCGGCCTCCAGGCGCCTACCTGCATTGGGCTCTGCCGTCGGCGCTGACGGCCGGTGTGCACCAGAGCGATTCTCCCGACGATCCCGGCACCACCAAGTTTCCGTCCATTCCCGATCGTTGGCTGGTGGTCCGCGTCTTCCCGTCGAAGAAAGATCCGTCCATGCGCACCGTGCGCGGATGGGTGCTGCAATCCGCCGACAGGAATGCCCCCGGTCTCGACCATCCCGCGGCGCACGACCTCGACGCGTGGAAAGAGACCGGGGGCCAGCCCGATCCCGCGCTCCAGCCCTTCACCACCATCGGCTACGGCAATCTTTCCTGGGCGGCGTACTTCGACAACGTGCGCAACCGCCTGGGCTTCTATGACGATCTCTCCGATGTGCCCGCCGGACCGATTGCCTACCTGGTCTGCGGCTGGTATTCCGATCCCGCCCTGGACCCGCTCGGCGACCCCGCCATCCGCTCGCTTGCCGATTTCAACCAGCGCATGAAGGACCTGAGCTGGTCTCTTCCCGATACGGATTTCCACGAGGCGCTGCAATCGGCCCAGGACCACTTGAAGGTGACGATGGATCTCGGGCTGGCCAGCGAGTGGCCCACCAAGCTCCGGCCGGAGGCCGACGCGCCCTTCAATCCGCGTTCGCCGAAGCAGGCCAGTCCGGCGGTGCCGGTCGGTCCTCCGTATGTCAGCGACGGCTCGTGGTGGCCGCAGGCAACCTTGTGCCACGGCTCGGTGGTTGCCATCGGCTGGCCCACGGTGGGTTGGCCGGGCAACGACAAGGGAGTCCTTTCCGGCGAAGAAGGCGGACCGCCGCCGGCCTCCGCCGTCAACGTCGTGGTGGGCAACTCCATCGTGGAGGCCATGGCGGTGCTGGTGGGCAAGGCCACCAAGTCGACGCAGGACGCCCGCATCCTCGAAGCCTTCCAGCTCAACGTGCTTCCCGAGCTGGATGAGCCCGATGGGCGCGCGCGGCTGGATGCCGTGCTGCATTCCAAGACCTTCGGCTCGAAGCCCGGGGGGAACGTCGACGACCGCGTGTGGCAGCCTCCGAGCGGTCCCGAGCCGCCACCGCCGGACTCGGCCCCACCCGGCCCCGGCGTGTTCCAGCCGCCGCAGAGCTATCGCAAGGCGCCCCCCGGCAACCTGCCGGTCGGAACGGGTGTCGCACAGCCCACTCACGCCGATGTCCAATCCAAGCCGCAGTTCTCGCCGGCCGTCATGCAGGAAAGCCAGGTTCTCCAGGGCGGGCTCGCAGCCATCATCAACTACGTGGCGCCTCCGGGAGTCGAACCCTATCAGCCGGGCAAATGGGTCGATACCAAGCGCCCGTTGCCCCGCTGGTATAACCCGCTCGACCCGGTGATCCTGGTGCAAGGCGCGCAGCGCTCGTTCAAGCACGGCAGCGATATTCGCTTCAACCCCGATGGCACGTTGCCGTGCCGCATTTCCGGCACCCCCGCCAAGCAGTACTCGCCGCTGCACGGCGATATCGTCCAGCCGCCGCTGTATCCCTATTACTTTCTCGAACGCGGCGTCGACAACGGAAGCGTGCCCACCGATTGCGACGACCTGCTCGGCGAGATGGTTCTCTACGATCCCGGCTGCTCGGCGCCCATCGTCCAGGCCGGCGCTCAAGGCCAGCCGTTGCCGGCCGCGCAGCTCACCGTCCAGGTTCAGAAAGTCATGGTCGATCAGACCGCCTGGTGGGTCACGCGCGATCCGCGCATCGATGCCGGGCCGGTGCTGTCCAAGGTCAACTACGGCGGAGTCCTGCCGTCGCCGGTGGCCGTGAGCCCGCCCATCCACCCGTGGAATCCGCTGCACCTGGAATGGCGCGTCGAGTTCATCCCGTCGCCGGGCGGCGCGAAGGATTGGACCCCGGGCGAGGTGGACTTCAACGAGACGGTGCCGAAGCTGCCGCCGGCCGCCGGCGCCAAAAACGTGATCACCCTCGAAGGGCGCACCCCGGTCACGGCCGGCGCCAGCAGCACGCTGGCCTCATCGGTACGGCTGGCGCTGGCGCAGGTCGCGAGCGCCGGCGGCACCGGCTCGTTGCCGCCCCAGCTCATCGAGGCCATGGCCTCGCACCTCGGACTCCAGCTGATGTACGACATCGACACCTACCAGGTACAAAATGTGCCGGGCTCGGGGACCGGCGCCGATTCTTCAGCCCTCGAAGACATCGCCACCGCGCTGGATAGCATCGACGTGCTGGCGGGGTCGCTCGGCGGGCTGCACACCAAGCTGCGGGGCGGCTATCCGGCCGATGGCGTCAGCAAGCCCGGCCCCAACGATCCCGCGGCGTCGCCGTGTGTCGTGGTGCGCGCCGGCTTCCTGCATCTCCTGCGGCTGCGCGTGGTCGACACGTTCGGCCAGTTCATCGACCTGTGCGGATCGAGCGATGCCGTCCCCGTGAGCCCGGCGGCGCTGCTGCGCTCCGAGCCGCTGGATGTGACCGGCCGGCCGGAGTTGCTCGCGCTGCCGCCGCGCTTCACTTCGCCCACTCGCATCTGGCTGCGCTACATGGATGCGGAGGGTGGCCCCGACGAGGCGCGCCTGGCTACCGATGTCAACCCCACCGCGGTCAGTCCGGTGTGCGGCTACATCATGCCGAACCACCTGGACCAAGCGCTCGAAGTCTTCGGCGGCGACGGCGCCAACCTGGGCATGATCCGCCCCACCGATGACGGTGCCGTCGTCTGGGAGATCGCGCCCGGCACGCCGTCCACCCTGGGACAACGGCCGTCGAGCATCATTCCCAACCCATTCCTCGGGGCCATCGGCGATGCGCTGCTGCGCTGGGGCGTGACCGATGCCGGCGTGCCCGGAGAACAGGACACCGCGCTTCAGGCGTTGCTGCGCGTGATCGATTCCACACTCTGGTCCGTGGATCCATTCGGCCACCACGGCGATGAACACCTGGCCCTGCTGGTGGGCCATCCGGTTTCGGTGATGCGCGCGGTTCTGCGCGTGGAAGTCAACGAGCCCATCGACGTTGCCACCGCCAACCTGGAAGCGGTCCCCGTACGCCTGGGCAGTCTGGCGCAATGGCAGGATGGCGTGCTCGGCTACTTCGTCAACGACGACTACACCAGGCTCTACTGCTCCGACGCCGCGGCCGCCGGGCTGGCCCGTCCCGTGGGGCAGAATCTCGGGTTCCTCCAGCAGGCGAACCTGGTGCCGCCGTATTACGGCGCCTTCTCGGCCGATCTTCCGCCGGGCGTGTCCAAGGGGAGCACGCCGGTGAGTCACCCGTACGTCGATCTCTCCGGCACGATGTACGTGCATCCGAACCAGGATGTGCGCCTCACGCTGCTGGTGGAGCCGCTGGGACAGGTACACGCCACCACCGGACTCACCCCGCGCAAGGACATCGGCATGCGTCGGGAATGGGTGCACGACGGACTGGCCAAGCTGGCGCCCACGTTTCGCTTCGGACCCGTGCTGATCGATCCGAAGAGCATCCGCATGCCCATCGCCCACGAGATTCCCGGAAGCTGGAGCTGGGACCATCGTCAGGACGTCAATACCTGGGCAGAAGATCCCGTGACGCACGCGGGCCAGGAAGCGATCTTGTCGCCCGATCCGCTGATGGGAAGCGAGGGCTGGCTGCGGTTGAGTCCCCCCGAGGAGAAGCCAAAGCCATGACGCCGAACGGTTGGGCCCCGATCGGCCCGTCGTGCCTTCTGTACGGACAGACCGGATATGGCCGAAAGGCCGGCGCGGCGCCGGTCTCGGGCCGGGCCACGGCCATCGCACTCGACCCTTCGGCGCCCGATCACGTCGTCTATCTCGGCACGGCCGCGGGCGGCGTCTGGAAGAGCACCGATGGCGGCCTGAACTGGACGCCGAAATCCGATCACGAGATCAGCCTGGCGATCGGCGCGATCGCCATCCACCCTTCCGCCCCGGCCACCATCTGGGCCGGCACCGGCGAAGGCAACGACATCTCGGCCGACGCCTACTTCGGCTACGGTCCGCTTCTGTCGACCAACGGCGGCGATAGCTGGGAGCTCAAGAAGCACAATCTGTTCGCGGGCACGCGTATCAACGCCATCGCCCTGGAACCGGCCGGCGCCAAGATGCGCGTCATGGTGGCCTGCACCAACGGGCTGATCGAATCGCCCGACGGCGGAGACACCTGGACGCAAACGCTGGTGGCGGGCAAGAACACGCGGGTGGCGTCGATGGTCCTGCTTCCCGATCCCGACCCGATGAAGAC